>CAYNTB010000120.1:678-6808 GCA_964399905.1 uncultured Bacteroidales bacterium
CTCCTATGCAGTATGGTGGATCAGGCAGTCGATATTACAGGCATTGGCAGAGCAATCGAGAATAGTTCGATTGCCGTTAAACCAGGTCGGATCTTTGAATAAAATAAAGAAAGTAACTTCAAGGTTGGAGCAGGAATTTGAAAGGCCGCCATCTGCTGATGAAATTGCGGACTCACTGGAATTACCTGAACACAAGATTGATGCTGCACTCAAAATATCAACAAAATATGTTCACCATTCACAACATCCATACCATGACCACAACCCTGGCCACAATTGAGGACGACACCATGCCCACCGATTCAATTTTAATGAAAGAATCACTGGGAAGAGAAATTCAGCGATCGTTGGCAACACTTACCGAGAAAGAGAGGGATGTGATAAATTTGTATTTTGGTATCGGAACCAATCACGAATATACACTTGAGGAGATCGGTGCTAAATTCGACCTTACAAGAGAGCGTGTTCGCCAAATTAAAGAAAAAGCGATCCGAAGGTTAAAGCACAATTCACGGAGCAAATTACTAAAAGTATACTTGGGCGAATAAAAAGATTTTGCATAATTATTAACAGGGGATTACTGATAAATTTCTTTTAACGGTAATCCCTTTTTGTTTATTTTTGGATAGCTTCTTTATGAATTAAATATATATTAACCTCAAAAAACAAACCTGCCATGAAGCCTTCGACCGAAAACCATCAATATGAAAAATCCTTGAATAAATGGATTGGAGAAGAAAGAATAGCTAACGAATTTATCAGCATAATGAGTCAGCTATTTTATGATAAGTCTGTTGAATTAATCCTGTTCAGGAGCCAAATTCTTGACCGTTCAGCAAGTGTTGTATTGTTTAAACACTCGCATTCGGAACGTATTGTTAAGAAAGCACTATCTATTAAAGATTCCCTCATGCTTGCCAAGGGGATTTTAAAAGCCGATATCGTAAATGCGCGCATTGATATGGGCAGATTAAATAATGAATGGAGACAGGAAGGATCGAAATATAAGGGCGTTGATGATTTTATCGCCGACAAACTTTCTGATCTGATCGGGAAAAAGCCAACCTTTGACAAACCTGTGGATGTTGTTCTTTTTGGGTTTGGTAGGATCGGTAGGTTAGTAGCCCGCGAATTAATTATTCAGGGAAATGGGTCTAATTTAAGGGTTCGGGCCATCGTAGCGCGAAAAAATAAAGGGGAAGATTTAAGGAAAAGAGCATCCTTGTTCAGGCATGATTCAATCCACGGACCATTTAGGGGAATTGCCATCGAAAATCTGGAGGACAATACCATGTTTGTGAATGGTCATTTGATACATATGCTCGAAGCAAACCAACCTGAAGATCTCGACTATACAGCCTATGGTATTGAGAATGCTTTGCTCATCGATAATACAGGTATTTTAAGAGATCATGAAGGATTGTCCCGACATTTGAATGCCAAAGGAATTGCGAAAGTATTACTTACAGCACCAGGTAAAGGCGATATCCCAAATATTGTGTATGGTGCAAATCATCGTGATTTTGACCCGGATGATTATAAAATTTGGTCGGCTGCATCCTGTACAACCAATGCAGTGGTTCCGATACTAAAAACTTTGGAGGAAACACTTGGAATCGAGCGGGGACATCTTGAAACAATTCACTCATACACCAATGACCAAAACTTATTGGACAACTATCATAAAAAAGTTAGAAGGGGTCGTTCAGCACCAACCAATATGGTTATTACCGATACGGGTGCTGCTTCCGCTGCGGTAAAAGTAATTCCAAGTCTTGCCGGAAGATTAACAGGCAATGCAATCAGGGTCCCAACTCCCAATGTTTCATTGGCCATACTATCATTAAATGTTAAGAAAAAAACATCGGTAGAAGCCTTAAATGATTTGGTATTAGATGCTTCATTAAATGGAACAATGGTTGAGCAGATCAGATACTCAAATTCATCCGAAGCAGTATCTTCTGATTTTATCGGAGATTCGGCAGCTTGTATTTTTGACAGCCCTGCTACCAAAGTATCATCAGATGGGAAAAATATTGTGGTTTATCTCTGGTATGATAATGAATTTGGATATACCATTCAGGTAATACGCTTGGCCAAACATATCGCTAAAGTTAAAAGTTATAGATATTATTAACGGAATTTAAAAATAGCAGGGTCATTCTAACGGAGGGCCCTGTATTTTTTATAAATTTGCAGACGAAATACCCCCAGGGGTAGTTTTTTGTTTTATGAATACATGTTGTTCACATCATGGACATTAAAGGGCACAGCCTTCAGATGATTTCATAAAGTAATCCAAAATAAACACATCATGCCAAACACAAAATATGTTTTTGTTACAGGAGGAGTAACATCTTCCCTTGGAAAAGGAATTATTTCTTCTTCTCTCGCCAAACTGCTGCAAGCAAGGGGTTTCAGAACTACCATACAAAAGCTGGATCCATATATTAATGTAGATCCAGGAACATTAAACCCTTACGAGCATGGTGAGTGTTATGTAACCGAAGATGGTGCTGAAACCGATCTCGACCTGGGCCATTATGAGCGTTTTTCAAATGTTCCGACTTCCCAGGCCAATAATATTACAACCGGCCGGATTTATCAGACCGTTATCAACAAAGAAAGAAAAGGAGATTACCTGGGTTCAACCGTTCAGGTGATTCCTCATATTACAGATGAAATAAAAAGATGTATCAAAATCCTGGGAGAATCAGGTAAATACGATTTTGTGATTACCGAAATCGGTGGTACCGTTGGTGATATTGAATCCCTACCATATATTGAAACTGTGCGGCAGATGCGATGGGAACTTGGTTCAAATTGTGCTGTCATTCATCTAACACTTGTGCCATACCTGGCAGCAGCAGGTGAATTAAAAACGAAACCTACGCAACATTCTGTTAAAACACTGTTGGAACAAGGAGTTCAGCCTGATATTATCGTATGTCGTACCGAAAAAAATCTGAATGAATCACTGAGAAAGAAAATTGCTTTGTTTTGCAATGTCGCGCCATCGTCGGTAATAGAGTCAATAGATGTTGAAACAATATACGACGTACCGGTATTGATGAGAGATGAAGGGCTTGACAAAGAAGTGCTCAATAAAACATTGACAACCAGCAAAAATGAACCTGATCTGACTAACTGGGAAAAGTATCTGTATAAATTAAAGCATCCGAAATCAAAAGTAGTTATTGGTTTGGTCGGGAAATATGTTGAATTAAAAGATGCTTACAAATCAATCACAGAGTCCTTTGTTCATGCAAGTGCAGCCAACGAATGTGAGATTGATTTAAAAATGATACATTCCGAAAGCATTGAGTCGGGAAACCTGTCCAAAAAGCTAAAAAACCTTGATGGTATCGTAGTTGCACCCGGATTTGGCGATCGTGGGATTGAAGGCAAAATTCTGGCCTGTAAATATGCGCGTGAGCACAAAATACCCTTTCTTGGAATATGTTTGGGGATGCAGTGTGCAGTCATTGAATTTGCCAGAAATGTCTTGAAATACAAAGATGCCCATTCAACTGAAATGGATCCGAAAACGACCCATCCTGTTATTGACTTAATGGAAGAGCAAAAAAGGATCACAAACCTGGGCGGAACCATGAGATTGGTATCTTATCCCGGTACTTTGGATAAAAAATCGAAAGTATATGTGTTTTATAAAGAAACTGTAATAGCAGAGCGACATCGCCACCGTTTTGAATTTAATAATAAATACCTGAAAGAGTTTAGGGAAGCCGGCATGAAAACGATTGGAATTAATGAAAAGAACAATTTGGTAGAGATTATAGAGTTGGAAAATCATCCCTGGTTTATTGGGGTTCAGTTTCACCCTGAATATCGAAGCACCGTTGCTAACCCACACCCGGTTTTTGTAAATTTTGTAAAAGCTGTGCTTGACAATAAGTCATAAATTTGTCATAAACTTTAAAAAGGAATAATTATTGATGCTCAAAACCATTCACGTAATTGCATTGACTCGATCAAACCTTATCTAAATGAATAGAAACAATATAATTGGAGTTTTACTCATCGGAGCCATATTTATAGCCTGGAGCATATGGCAGACACCCTCGAAAGAAGAGCTTAAAGAACAACAACGTATTAAAGATTCAATAGCTGCTGTTAATCTGGAATACAGTCTGCGACAAGATTCAATATTAAAAGCCAGGGAGGCCTTACAGAGCGAATTAAAAAGTGAAGATGTAACTATTGAAAGCACGGAAAGTGTTCCGACAGGTCAACAGATTGATCATGAGAAGTATGGAGTATTCTCTAATTCAGCGATTGGTGAGGACAAAATTATCTGGATCGAAAACGAAGTATTAAAACTTAAGTTTACCAATAAGGGCGGACGAATTTTGTCTGCCGAGCTTAAAAATTACAAGGCATACGATTCACTGCCTCTGATCTTATTCAATGCCGATACCAGTAAATTTGGAATCTCTTTCTTTATAGGCAATCATCGGTTAAATACCCAGGATTTTTATTTTCAGCCCATTTTACCGGAAGGAAATGCTATTTCTTCAGATAATATACGTGTTAAGGCCAATGAGTCACTTACATTTGGTATGCGGCTTTATACCAACGAAGGTGAAAGTTATAATACCGGACAATATATCGAGTTTCTATATACGATAAACGGTGATAAATATATGCTGGATTATACCGTTAATCTGGTTGGGCTCAAAGATGTTCTTGCGGCCAATGCTAATTATCTCAATCTTGAATGGACTGCAGATTTGCGTAAGCAGGAAAAGAGTGTGGATCGATGGAACGGACCCACCATTTATTATAAGTATGCTAATGATGATGTCGATTATCTTTCTGAGACCAAGGATGATGAAGAAATCTTAAAATCAAGGGTCAACTGGATTTCGTTTAAGCAACAATTTTTCTCAACAACCCTGATCGCAAAAGATCATTTTGTAAACGCAGAAATAAGTTCATTTGTTAATCCGCAAGCTGAAACCAATCCAAATTATTTGAAATCAATGAAATCAGTGATTGGGATACCTTACACTTTTGATGGTGATCAGAGCATCCAAATGTCGTTCTACTTTGGCCCAAATAAGTTTAATATTTTGCGTAAGTATGGTTTGGATCTGGAAAAACAAATTCCACTTGGATGGAGTTTTTTCTTATTGGCCTGGATCAATATATATGCAGTTATCCCTGTCTTTAACTTTTTAGGAGGCTTTGGATGGAATTACGGTATCATTATTTTGATCCTGACGATCTTATTGAAATTGGTTTTGTTTCCCATCGCATATAAGACTTATAAATCAACCGCAAAAATGCGGGTGCTTAAACCCGAAATTGATGAAATAAATAAGAAGTTTCCGAAAAAAGAAGATGCCATGAAAAAGCAACAAGCGACCATGGCACTTTATAAAAGAGCCGGGGTTAACCCAATGGCAGGTTGTGTGCCTATGTTGCTACAGATGCCGATTCTCTTCGCAATGTTTAGGTTCTTCATCAATAGAACTCAGGCAACAATCCTTTTTATGGGCAACCGACTTATCATCTTATGATTCGATCTGGACTTTTGCCAATGGATTTTCGATCCCATTCTACGGCGACCACGTGAGTTTGTTTACATTATTTATGACTGTTTCTACGATTATGTACACCCGGATAAATAATCAAATGATGGCTTCGGGAAGTCAGCAAATGCCCGGAATGAAAACAATGATGTATATGATGCCGGTTATGTTCCTGGGGATTTTTAATAATTACGCTGCTGGCCTGAGTTATTATTATTTTCTGGCAAACATCTTCACCTTCGGTCAAATGTATTTGATAAGGAAAACGATCGATGAGAAAAAAATATTAAAGCAAATTGAAATTAATAAGAAAAAACCGGTAAAGAAATCAAGTTTTCAAAAACGGCTCGAAGAAGCAGCCAAAAAGCGCGGATATAATCCTCAAAAAAAATAGCAGCGATTTTATCAGCTAATATATTGTAAATGTTACGATTATTGGTGATTTAAGAATTGAAAATCAAGAGGTTTTTTCGTTAGAAAGTTTGATCCAACTTGTATTATGGTAAGGGAAATCTTATGGATCAGATTTCCAATTGATTAAGGATGTTTGAATAGTCGAATTACAGGTTTTTAGA
>CAYNTB010000121.1:0-1806 GCA_964399905.1 uncultured Bacteroidales bacterium
CTTACCAACCTTGACATGCCGAGTTGTTTCAACATGGCTCCAAAGAAAGGATCATGTCCCGGAGCATGAAGCCGGAGCTGTTTTTCTTTATATAATTCACAAACCCTGGCAGATTCAATACCTTCAATATTAAAACCAACTAGCAATGATTGTTTGGTGAGATCATCCCCCATACCATAGACAGTAACTCTTTCCATCTGATCAAATCCAGGAGTTTCATTTGTTCCTTTGAGCAAAATGGAAAGGAGCCCTTCCTGATGGGCTTTAATACGGCCCATTGCTGTAACAATAAGTTCTCTTCTGTCGAGAGATTTGGTAAAAAAGGCCCCGAGCCAGCATAAGTAATCGACAACGGCTGACCATGCAGCGTAGGATTGATGCTCAACTCCACCTAAATCCCAACTATTTGAAGGTTTAAATATGTATTTCCAGTGGGGCAGATTTGCCAACCTGTCTGAAGCATGGGCATAACCACACCCTTTAACACCATAATTTTTATAAGGAGCCATCACATATGCATCGGCACCAATGGCTTCAACATCAACCAAGCCAGAAGGAGTGTATTGAACCCCGTCGACCATGATGTATAAATCTGGTTTAATTTTTCTGGCTTCTTTAACGATGGTTTTAACATCATATATTTCACCGGTAACATTCGACAGGTGCGTAACAACAAGGAAACAAGTTGTTTTATCAATTTTACTGAGTATGTTTGAAATTTTCACAGAACCTGTTTCCAAATCGGGTTCTGCAATACGTTCTTCTTTATTGTATTTTTCTGCAAATTGTGTAAATGCACTCCTGACTGAAGCATGGTCGAGACCAGTTGTAACTACATTTGTTCCGGGAACAGATGATAAAACTGCATCGGTAATTCTGTAAATAACATGGCTGCTGCTCCAACCTGGAATTGTTTGCCCGGATTTGGCACCAAAAAAAGTCATCAAATCTGCAATTCCCTTTGCTGTAATTTCGTCTGAGTGAGCAGCCCCTTGATTATGCCTTCCTTGTTGGTCTGGCAGGGCAGTTTCTTTTGCCATTGCTTCAATAACCCCTTTTGGCCGACAAGAACCGGAAGCCGCTTCAAAAAATATGCGTTTACCTGTATATGGATCCCAATCCACATACAGAAATTGATTTCTTATCTCTTTTAATAGGTCGGTTGGGAATAATCCCTCGGTGTTGTATTTTCTCATCTTTATTTATTTAGTGTTATTAAATCTTTCTGGATTTGTATATTATTTTAATTTGGGAATAACCCAATTTAATGGTGGTAGTTCCATATCTTCGTTTAATTGCGAAGTATCACCACTTTCTAAAAATTTCAGCAGGCCATTTTTGAATTCTTCTGATATCTGCAATGCGGCTCCCAGAGAATTATGTGGTCCTCTTTTTAAAGGAATGAATTTTGCGTTTTTAAAATAAGACACTAACACGACCGCATTTTCGAATGGAGTGCTTCTATCCCAGGTGCCTTGAATGATGACAATTGGAATATCGCTTTCAAAATTTTTGCGAAAATCATTTCCTAAATCACTATCCCAACACGGACAACCATTGATATATTCCCAATTATTTTGGCCAATGATGTTGTTTGCGGGATCAGCTAATTGTTTTTCAAGTCTCATCGGTGTAATGCCTGATCCACAATCTAACATAAAATAACTCGCTGTTTTATACCTGGAATCACGATTGTTATAATTGCGAACAATTGCTTTGGCTGCATCCTCAAAATTTCCATGATAAAGCTTTATTATATCAGCAGGCCAGGAAGCAAGATCGTTCGAATACCCCCTTGATAGATTC
>CAYNTB010000121.1:1827-6749 GCA_964399905.1 uncultured Bacteroidales bacterium
ATAAGCTCATTGCCGAATTTTTATCAAATAAGACTTTCTGAATCTCATTGGTTTCGGGATTCATTACTTCAACGGTAAAAGGTTTGTCTTTACAGCGTTTAATAATAGTTTCAACTGCTGAAATCAAGCCCCCCGGAGGAATTAAGCCTTTTAACTCTTCTGAACTTTCAGCTTCTTCGGCCATTCTTTTGTAAACATTCCAGGCATAACCAGGGTCATCGTAGGTATGATCTGGCCCTTCACAACCTGTAAAGACAACCCGCGAAATAATTTCCGGATGCAATCGCATCAGCGTCATTCCCCAATGTGATCCAAAACTTCCACCCATAAGGTTGATTTTATCATACCCTAAGGCTTTGCGCACATCATTGATGTCTTCAGCCGCTTCCAATACTGTAAATCCCTTTAGATCAACTCCCAGGTCTTCCCAAACTTTTCGTTCTTTAGTGAGTATTTCCCGCAGACTCTCAATAGCTGCCTCTTCATTAAAAGGTACATCCGGAGGGTAAGTATCGATGGTTTTTTCAATAATAGTAGTTGGCTTAGAAGGGCCTATGCCTCGTTGACTAACAACTACTACATCGGCTATATCCAATAAATAACCATATCTATTCTCAAATGTCCCACTTACTTTTAACAGATTTTCCAAACCCTCGAAGCTTGGTCCTCCATGAAGAAAAAATATAGGTGGTGTATCTGGATTGGCTTTTTTTGATGCCTTAAACCGATATACGTCTAATGAAATAACATCACTGTTCTTTTTAGAGCGATTAATCGGTACAAACATAGTAGCCCGTTCGGCATTTAATAATTCACCATTTGCCAACAATATTCTTTCGGGAAAAATAAACATGGTACCCGCCTTTGGTGCAGGTGCTGTTGAAGTGTGAAAGGTATTATTTTGAGCAATTGTTGTTGCACCTAAACAAAACACCAGCCCTATAACAAATAATAGTTTTTTTGAAAACATCTTAGTTTCGTTATTTTATTTTAAACTTTTGTTTTTTTGAGAACATTGAATTCTGATATCCCTAAATAAATTATCCGGGAAGAATCCTTCCATATCGTTTTATCTCATCAATCTGGCTCAAGAGTTATTTATGCTCTGAGGTAATTATAATATTTCTATAAAGTAGGAATCACCCATTTCAAAGGCGGCAGCTCCATTTCGTCAGGTAATTCTGACCTGTCACCACTTTCTGCAAATTTGAGAAGCCCATTTCTGAATGAATCAGAGGCTTGCATTGCAGCTTTAATGGCACTGTGCGGCCCTCTTTTCAAAGGAATGAATTTTGAGTCTTTAAAATATGGTACCAGTTCCAGCGCATTTTCGAATGGAGTGCTTCGATCCCAGGTTCCCTGAACAATTACTGTGGGAATATTGGTTTCGAAATTTTGACGGAAATCATCTCCCAGATCACTATCCCAGCAAGGGCAACCACTAATGTATCCCCATCCTGTTTCAAGAATTTGAGTAGCAGGGTCGGCCATATATTCTGCAAGTCTCTCAGCGGTTATTCCAGAAGCGCAATCAAGCATATAATAACTGGCAGTTTTAAAAGTCCGTCCCTTATTTTCATACCTTCTGATCACATTTTCTGCTGCTTTTGTAAAATCGCCATTATAAAGTGTTATGATGTCAGCAGGCCATGATTCCAGATTGTTTGAATAACCCCTTGAAAGTTGTTTGGCTGAATGGGCATCAAACAAAACATTTTGGATGTCTCCGGTTTCAGAATTTTTTACTTCAACTGTGATGGGATTTTCCTCCAGTCTTTTTACGATGGTTTCAACTGCCGCAATAAGTCCCCCTTCAGGAATGAGACCTTGCAGTTCAGGCGAATTCTCAGCTTCTTCGGCCATTCTTTTATAAACATTCCAGGTATGTCCAGGATGATCATAGGTATGATCCGGACCTTCCATTCCTCTCAATATGGCCCTTTCAATAATTTCAGGATGCAATCGCATCAGGGCCATTCCCCAATGAGACCCGAAACTTCCGCCCCAAATGGTAATTTTATCATAACCAAATGCTTTTCTTACTTCATTTACATCTTCAGCGGCTTCTAAAACAGTGAAACCGTGAAGGTCGAGCCCTAAATCTTCCCATTCTTTCCTTTCTTTTGATAACAATGTTTGCAAACTTTCAACAGCCTGATCATTATTATAGGCCACATCAGGCGGGAAATCTAAAACGGTGGTTTCAATGGTTGTTGTAGGTTTTGAAGGACCAATTCCTCGTTGGCTGACCACCACAACGTCTGCTACATCCAGCATGAATTTCCAGTTTTTCTCAAAGTTACCAAGCTCATCCAACTGATCTTCCAATCCTAAAAAATTGGGTCCTCCGTGAAGATAAAAAATAGGAGGCGTATTCGGGTTCGCTTTTTCAGAAGCTTTAAAGCGATAAACATCCAATGATATAACATCGCTGTTTTTTTCTGAACGGTTTAAAGGGACAAACATTGTTGCTCTTTCGGCGTTAAAAAATCCTCCATCTTCGAGGATTATGCGCTCAGGAAAGATGAACATGCTTCCGGCTTTGGGCGCAGGTGCATCAGCCGTATGAAATGATTTTCTTTGTGTGCTGGTACACGCAGTGTGGAGAAATATGATGATAATGAACAAATATTTAATTTTGTTATTCATAAGTAACTATTTTAATTATGTTTTAGTTTTGGCTTTGGCTTTCTTTATTTCATCCAAATAACTATATACAGTAACTTTTGAGATTTTCATTAAATCGGCCACTGTATCAATTGAGCCTTTTATTAGAAAAACACCCTTTTCGTCCATGAATTTTATCAGCGAAATTTTCCCTTTTCGTTTTAGACTTTTTGTATCTACATTTCCAATAATTCTTTGGATCAGATCATTGGTGGTTTCTGTGATATGATTATTGGCATCTGATGTTCCATTACCAGATTCCGGTTCATTTTTAGAGGTTTCGGAGGTAGTGATAAAATCACTCACAAAGTTTTGTACAGATAAAGCAATAGAAATATCAAAATTTATACATAAAGCGCCAATTACATAGTTTTTAGCATCGCGCAACAGAACCGTCGAAGATTTGATGAGTCTGCCATCTTTAGCCTTTGTTTGATAGTTTGCCAGATAATCATCCTTAAAATCTTTTGACGATAATACGATGCTTAGTAAATGGTCAAATGGTTGTCCTACTTTACGTCCGGTAACATGTCCGTTCATTACAAAAACAACTGATTTTTGAGGTATGGAAAGGTCGTGCAGGATCACTTCACAGTTTCTGCCAAAACTAGCTCCAATCATCATGGCGACTGATACATAGGGCTTTAGATTGTCTGAAATTTTTGCTTCTGTCATATTTCAATGTATTTACACTAAGAAAATAAATTAATAGATACTATATTTCTGAGATTTGAATTTCTTATTTCGAATTGAACCAGATATTGTTTATTGAATTAAAAATTTAATGAACTCAAACAGGCATCTAATTTATGAATTTAGTGTAACTTTTAAAAATTAAGTTGTTGAAATAGAGATGTAAATGTTCCGACTTCTTTTTTGCTTATTCATACATTGGTATTTTGCATTTCTTTCGCTATAGAGCCCCGCCCAATTGGGCGGGACTTTCTATTCAGCGAACCAAATTATTATTAACAAATCAATATGAAACGAACATTATTTATTAGTAACCTGGATTTTGGATCATATTTTCATTTACATCTATCTCAAATTGACCAATAGCTATTACAAATCGATCATCTGGATAAGGAATAGAACAAGTAGATGCGGTGCAATCATTTCTGAAAACACCTCGTTTGTTTCGAGTTAAATCCCATAATCGGTGGCCTTCGAAACAAAGCTCTATTCTTCTTTCAACTAAAATTTCATCAAGAAGAGCAGCGCCCGTTGCTGTTACATCAGCTGCAGATGCTAATCCTCTTTTTCGTATTAACGACACATCTGCCTGTGCGGCACTTGTATTGCCTAAGTGATAATTGGCTTCGGCGCGGTTTAAATAAACTTCTGAAAGACGAATAATAGGGATGTTATTATAACCCAATAAATCAGGATATTTGTTAACCCTAATGGTGCCAAAATCTCCACCTCCAATGCTTGGATCTTCAATAATTAATGTTTTACGAACATCACCGTCGGGCATGAGATCATAAAGGTCGTATGTGGGTAAATATTCATTTTGACCGGAAGCCTGATAAATACCTGAAAGAGCAGTTGCGGATCCTATATTATCCAAAGCAGTGGTGTTAAGTTCGAAAATCATTTCTGAGTTATGCTCGCCGGTAAAGATATCGGCGTAATTATCAGCGGAAGCTAAAGTATAATCTCCACTATTAATAACCTCATTTGCTTTAGCAACGGCATTGGCCCAATCTTCTTTATAAAGATAAACTCTGGAAAGTAGGGCGTTAACAACATTTTTTGAAAAATAGTAAGAATTTTTATTGTCATTAATTAATGTCAGTGCCTGGTTGAAATCAGCAATGATTTGTTCGTAAACTTCTTTCACGGTATTACGAGCAGGTTTTCTTAAAGGATCAACACTCGTTACAATTGGTACCCCTAAATGAGATGCATCTGCAGTATAAGTGTAATGCTGTCCGTAAGTTCGTACCAGATCAAAATGAGCAAGTGAAAGCATAAGCCTGGCCTTTAATGTCACTAATGTTTAGTTCAGTTTCTGCTTCCAGAATTCGATTGGCTTGATCTATTGTTCTATAGCAAACTTGAAAGATGTTTTCTGAAACCATGCTTCGATCAGTTGCCGATCCAAGGTATGAATGATAGTCTGAAAGACGATTAACCGTTGCATTCCCTTTTAAGTCGTCACTTAATGCATCAGGTGTAAGTATGATATAACGGCCATAATAACTGGAGCCTTGAATTCGATCATAACAACCAATAATTGCTGCATTAAAATC
>CAYNTB010000122.1:0-3420 GCA_964399905.1 uncultured Bacteroidales bacterium
TTCTGTTAAACAGATCACAAAAATGATTGTAAACTTATTTATTTAAAACATCACTTAAAAAATCACAGCTGGTTGTAACCTTCATCCATTCTTCAGGTACATAATAATAAAGGAATTAATATATGTACAAAAATCTCATCCTTAACACCCTCCGTTTAATAAAAAAGAATTTATTTTTTTCGGGAATTAATATATTAGGATTGTCTGTCGGTATTGCCTGTTCACTCTTAATATGGTTGTGGGTACAAAACGAATTAAGCTATGATAATTTCCATAAAAAGGGAGACCGGATTTACAGGTTAATCCAGGAAATGGATTTTGAAAAACCGGTTTCGTGGGCAATTAACCAGGGACCATTAGGTCCCGCTTTGGTTCAGGATTTTCCGGAACTCGAACAATTTACAAGGTATATGTTTTCGAACCGTGTGCTTGAGAGTGGAAATACAAAATTTCGCGAACCCGGTGCTTATATTGATCCCGGATTCTTTGACCTATTTTCCATTAAACTCATTCAGAAAATGGGGAATGAAATATTCCCGGACAACAGATCCATCTTATTGAGCGAAAAACTGGCAATTAAATATTTTCCCGAAGAAAATGCCATCGGGAAAACTTTGCGATTAAGCGATGAAGACACTTTTGTCGTATGCGGTGTTTTTGAGAATGTGCCAAAAAATTCACATCTTTATTTTGATTATCTCCTTCCCATGGAGTATGGCAAAGAAATCGGGTTTACCGTTGATCGATGGAACAACAGCCAGTTTTATACGTATTTACTTGCCTCCGAAGGTTCGACACAAGAAGATATCAACGCAAAAATTAAAAACTACCTTGATGGAAAACCAACCCTCGAGGAGCATACCATTTTAAGGGTTCAGAAATTAGCGGATATATACCTAAAATCTGATAATGATTTTGATTTTGTGAGTGGCGATTTGCGGCTGGTTCAGATATTTTTCGTTATTGCCCTCTTCTTATTACTGATTGCCTGTATCAATTTCATGAACCTGAACACTGCAAGAGCCACCCGGCGGGCAAAAGAAATGGGAATCAGAAAGGTGATCGGAGCAAACAGATCCAACCTGATCAATCACAATTTATTTGAAACCTTTATTCAAATTTTAATCAGCCTAATCATATCAGTTATCCTGATAAAGATTGCACAACCCGGCTTTAATCAAATCGCCAATAAGGAACTTCTTTTGAATTTATTCGATCCACAGATATATTTAAGCCTGGCCTTAATATTGATTATTTGCACCTTAGTTTCCGGAATATACCCGGCCATTGTCCTGTCATTATTTAATCCATCCACCACCATTAAAGGAAATGTAAAAGGTGCCGGAAATGCATTATTTACAAAGAGCCTGGTCATTTTTCAATTCTTTATTTCCATTGTCATGATCATATGTACGATTGTAATAAATAAACAAATTTCATACATGAACAATAAGGAATTGGGCTATAATAATGAAAATGTGGTCATTTTTCGGATTCCGGAAGCATTTAAAAACAGGTTTGAAACCGTTCGTTCGGAACTTTTGCAAAGCCCTTACATTGAGGACATCGTTGGAGTAAATGCTGCACCGGATCAGGGTTATACCTACTCCAATTCATTATGGACATGGGATGAAATGCAAACGGACAAGAGTATTCTGTTCAGGCATAATCGAGTTGGTGATGGATTTTTCAGACTATTTGAAATGGAAATTACCGAGGGAAGGACTTTTTTGCCCGATTCTCAGACAGATTCAATCAGGTCGGTCATTTTAAATGAATCGGCTGTAAAGGCGATGGGACTCAAGAATCCGGTTGGGAGCAGGATGAAATATCATAATAATGATTATTACCACGAGATTATTGGGGTTGTTAAAGACTTTAACTATGGATCCTTAAAAAACAACATCGAACCAATGGCTATTTTATATAGCAAGACAAATAATTATCAGGTCTGTGCAAAAATTAACGGTGAGCATTTGAATGAAGCAATAAGTATTTTAGAAAACAAATGGAAAGAATTTGAACCGAACAGCGCTTTTGAATATCAATTCATGGATCAACGTTTTCAAAATCTTTTTACTTCCGAAAAAAGTGTATTCAGGCTGGTGATCATTTTTGCAATCATTGCCATCTTAATTTCATGCCTGGGTTTATTCGGATTAACATCTTTTGTGGTTGAACGAAAGAATAAAGAAATCGGGATCCGTAAGGTGTACGGTGCCAACATTTAAAACATTATCAATCAGTTGATCAATTATTTTTTGAAGTGGATGCTTATTGCAAACCTTCTGGCCTGGCCGGTTGGCTGGCTCATCATGTCTCGTTGGTTGAATAATTATGCGTATCACACAAAATTAAATTACTGGATATTTGTTTTGGCTCTGACTATTTCATTGTTCATTGCCTTTTCAACCATCATAACGCAATCAACCAGGGCCGCTTTAAAAAACCCGGTTGATATTTTAAGATATGAATAAAAAACATGTAACATTTTAATAAAGTGCTCGTCTTAATAGATATAAAAATAAAGCCATGATCAGATCAAAAAATTTATCGAAAGTATTTCGCACAGATGAAGTTGAAACCACCGCGCTAAATGAAGTCACCTTTGAAATAAAAAAAGGGGAATTTGTTGCAATAATGGGTCCTTCGGGCTGTGGAAAATCTACCTTATTAAAAATTTTGGGCTTGTTGGACAATCCCACCAGTGGTGAATACTATTTTCTGGAGAATGAAGTTTCGGGGCATTCAGAACGCCAGCGGGCTAATTTGAGGAAAAACAACATCGGATTCGTTTTTCAAAACTTTAACCTGATCGACGAACTCAATGTTTTTGAGAATGTGGAACTACCCCTCATTTATTTGGGTTATAGCGCAAAAGACCGCAAAAAACGAGTTGAAGAAGTTTTGGAACAAATGCAAATTATTCACCGTAAAAAACACTTTCCGCTGCAACTCTCAGGAGGCCAGCAACAACGTGTTGCGGTTGCACGTGCTGTTGTTGCAAATCCGGCACTGATCCTTGCAGATGAGCCCACAGGAAACCTCGACTCTGCCCATGGCGAAGAAGTCATGAACCTATTGGCCAACTTAAATCAGAAAGGAACTACCATCATTATGGTTACCCACTCACAAAGAGATGCTGAATACAGCCAGCGTGTAATCAGATTATTCGACGGACAGATTATTACCGAAAATTTTAAAGAAAGTGTCCTCTAAATATTTTAGAGAGAATACTTTATCATATATACTCACAGGACGGTTCAGCAGGCCGTCCTTTTTTTTTCCTGTTAACAGTTATACCCTGTAATTTTATTGCTGCTCATTATTTTCTATCAGCATCAACCAAAATCATCATTCTCAATCCTTCTTGTTTTGGTTTGTTTCAACAGGTATCGTGTGCAACAGCACCCCCACTAG
>CAYNTB010000122.1:3430-6664 GCA_964399905.1 uncultured Bacteroidales bacterium
TTTACATTAACGAACCTATGTTTAAAATTATATCCTGAAAAAAATAAAAACTTGCAAAATATATTGTAACATTTTCACAACACCCAAGTTAATATTATTGAAACCCTCAAATAACAATAAAATTTGAATTCGTATTCAGACAATGCATTGATGTTAAAAGTGAAATCGGGCGACTTAAGTAAGCTCGGGCTCCTGTTTGAAAGGTATCATAAACCGCTCTTTGGATTCTTTTACCGCAATACAAGCAAGCGTGAACTAAGTGAAGATTTGGTACAAACACTCTTTGAACGGATTTTAAAATACCGTAAAAATTTTAAAGGTGAAGGAATGTTCACAACCTGGATGTATCGCATCGCCCGGAACGTACTGATCGATCATTACAAACAATATCAACGAAAAGAAAGTATGTTTAACTATGACGATGACATGAGTAAGTATTTACTTAAAGACGACCAGGATTTGGAATCCGTTGAATTAAAGCATTTGTGTTTAAGGAAAGCCATGGATAAACTTGATAGCGACAAACTTGAAATAATCATTTTGAGTCGATATCAGGGTCTTAAATACAAAGAAATAGCCGAAATCATGGGCACCACCGAAGGGGCAATTAGGATCAAAATGTTTAGGGCTTTAAATGATTTAAGAAAGCACTTTTTAAAAATTCAAAAAACAGTAACAGTATGAACAAAGTTCAACTACACGAGTTAATTCTGGATTATCTGGACGGAAAACTGGATCCATCTTTCATAAATATTCTGACAAAGGAATTGGAAGGGATGGGATACAATTTAGAAAACCTTGAGGAGCTAAGAAGCCTGGTCAATACCATGGATGAAGTTGAAATTCCCGAACCGGGACCTCAACTCTCGGATCGTTTTTACGAAATGCTGGACCAAGAAATACAGAAATCCGATGAAAAGACTTTTTATAATCAAATCATGGAACGATTCAACAATTTCATGCTACAGCCATATAAACTGAAACTTTCGTATGGATTAATCATGTTGCTGATAGGCTGGTTCCTGGGATTCTGGGTTACGCCAAATACAAAAGTGAGTAATCAAATCAGCGAAATGAATGAAGAATTACAGCAAATGAAAGAAATGGTGATGGTGAATATGCTTGATCAACCGATGGTTAGCGAGCGCTTACTGGCCATGAATATGATCAGTTCCTTGTCTAAAACAGATGACGAAATTGTTGAATCATTGCTTAATGCCCTAAATAACGATTCTGATGTAAATGTTCGTATGGCTGCTGTGGAAGCCCTATTGGCATTTGCAAACCAGGAAAAAGTCAGGGAGGGGCTTAAACATTCATTTAATCAACAAAATTCACCGCTGGTTCAGTTGACATTACTCGATGGGTTTATCGCCACAGGAGATAAATCTACCATTCCTATTTTTGAAAGCCTTATGAATAACAATGAAGTAAATCAGGTAGTTAGAGACCGAAGCAGAGAAGGTATCACAAAATTAATTTAACTATGAAAAAAATAAAATCAATCATAATCTTAGTGCTGGCAACTTTGATATTTTGCCTGCCAATAATGGCTCAGAAGAGCTCAGAGACGATAAAAGGTAACTATCCTATTCAAAAAACAGACAACTATTCAGAAGTTCAAATTAAAAATTTCTTTGGATCAGTGACCATTGAGAGTTATAAGGGTAATGACCTGATATTGGAAGCGACCAAAACCATTATTTCCGAAGATGAAAAAGGACTTGAGAAGGGAAAGAACGAAATTGAGCTTGTGGTGTATGAGCATGATCAAGGCGTGTTTGTTTACCTGGATCATCCGTGTGCCATTTTCGACCAGGAAAAACTTTTACTGAATTACGATTGTAATGACCATGGTGCATTCCTTAAGAAGGAGTATGAATTTAACATGGATATAGTTGTAAAAATCCCTAATACGCTGAACTTTGTCAATGTCAGCACCATCGACAAGGGAGATGTTTACATCAGGGGCTTACAATGCGAACTTGATGCCAGCAACGTCAATGGATCCCTGACTGTAATTGATCATTCGGGAAACATTGAGGCAAGTACGGTTAATGGAGATTTAATGATCAATTTCTTGAATGATCCGGAATCATATGCAGATTTCAATACCATTAACGGCGACATCGAAGTTAAGTGTTCAAAAAACCTTTCGGCCAGGGTAAACTATAAATCTATGCACGGGGATTTCTTTACCGACTACTCCGACATTTCATTCCTACCGGCCGAAATTATTGTTTCAGAAAGCAAAAAAACCACATCCACCAAATACAGGCTAAGTAGCGTCAAATCTTTTAGCATTGGCGGTGGAAATACAAAATTTAGTTTTAAAACCCTTAATGGGGATATGTATTTAAGAAGTAATTAATTAAAAAATCAAATAAAATGAAAAATTTAAAATTCGTATTAATAACACTTTTCAGCATCATTATGCTGGGTGTTTCAGGGCAAGAGGTAAAAAAACAACAATTGGTGATTCCATTAAGCAATCCTGACAAACCAGGGTATCTGGATCTGGGTGGAATAAATTGCAGCATTTTCGTTACCGGTTACAACGGGAAAGAAGTAATCGTTGATGTATCTTCTAAAGGAAGTGTAACAAACATTACAGAAACCAAAAGTGGTCTCAAAAAAATAAATGCTTCATCAATGAGTGTTGAAGCTGAAGAACACGATAACAGGGTTGATATTTCATCAGGACTCAGCAATGAGGGGGTTACATTTGATGTAAAAGTTCCCTTTAATTTCTCGATGGAGCTAAGCACTGTCAATAATGGAGAAATTAAGGTTGAAAATATAAATGGTGAAATCAGTGTCAATAATGTGAATGGTCCTATCACCATGAACAAAATAAGCGGCTCGGTATCTGCTTCTAGCGTTAGCGACGATATTACAATAAATTTCGACAAAGTAAATCCGGAAGCTCCGATGGCATTTTCATCGGTAAGCGGGAAGATAGACATCACATTTCCTTCAAACTTAAAAGCCAATTTAAAATTGAAAAACCAGCATGGTGAAATCCTGACAGATTTTGATGTCGACCTGGTAAAAGAACGGAAAGTAAATAATGAAACCGATAAAAAAGGCGTTTATAAAGTTTCTATCGACGAATGGATCCAGGGGAAAATAAATGGTGGCGGCCCGGAATACACTTTCAAGAATTTTAGCGGAAATATAATCATTCGAAAGAAATAAGTTTAACCGGCACAAAAAAAGGAGGACATATCCTCC
>CAYNTB010000123.1:0-6663 GCA_964399905.1 uncultured Bacteroidales bacterium
AGGGGTGCCATTCGCCAGTTGGCGAATGGCACCCCTAAACATTAAGCCTTTATCAAATTTATTCGTAATAAACCATGATATTCCCCGAAATCAACATGAGAGAGATTTCGGCCAGTTTGGCCTGGTAATGGATCAGTAGTAACCTTTCTTTGGCATCGAGTAAACTTTTTTGCACTTCCCTGAGTTCAATTCCCGATAAACTACCCAACTTATAACTTTCCAGGGCGATATCAAGATTCTCTGTTGCCGTCTGCACATTTTGTTCTTCCAATGTAATCAACCTCAGGTTATTGCTGTATGCATTATAAATTGTAATCAGATCGGCACGCACACCCTGTTCAACCTCAAAATATTTTAACTCCTTATTTTGTAGTTCAATCGCAGAGTTTTGAAGGCTTCTTTTCTGGTTAAAGCCATCAAACAAATTCATCCCCAGTGTAAGGCCATAATTCATTCCATTGGTGATTTGATTTTTGTTGGTACTGTTTGAGTAGGTATTCAAATTATAACTATATCCGCTTGAGAAATTCAAATATGGGTACGATCTCGATTCGATGAGTTTATAGTCGTATGCTGAAACCGTTTTATTTTTTGAAGCAATGAGAAGGCTTGAATTTCGAGAAAGGGTTTCGTCCAATAATTTCTCATATGTAAACTGGGGCAGAACTTCAATTGTCACATCTTTTGTTTGAAACTGGGTTCCCAAATCTTCGAGAGCCATAAGCTCATTCAGGCCCACCTGTGCGGTCCTGACTACTTCAAACTGCTTTGATAACCTTGAACTGTCAGCATTCAAATACACCCTCGATTGCAATACCTGCAATTTAGAACTTGAACCAAGCAAATATCTTTCTTCGTCGATTCGTAAACGTTCTCTTGAAAGTTCCATGGCATATTCCATATTCTTTAGCATTTGAACCTGCAGGATGTAATTATAATAACCTGAAATAACATTTGTAATTAAATTTTCGGCCGACAATTGTGTATTTAAGGCACCCAATTCTTGCAATTCATTTAATTTTTTATAGGTTGTCTGCACATTGAAACCATCAAAGATGGTCCATCCCAAAGAGAGGGCTGCATAGGTTGTGGTATTATTTATACCATTGGTAACTGTTTGTCCGCCGGCAACAAGGTTTTGTGTGGTATTATTTAAAGTTCCACTATATCTGCTGCTTAAATCCAATGATGGCAAATATCCGGCATTGCCTTTGGTAAAATTATTTTTTGCAATGGTTTCAGTATTTCTGGCAACCCTTAATGAATAATTTCTTTCCAGCCCAATACCAATGCAGTCTTTTAGCCCGTAAACTGTTTGGGCCCTGATTGCTGAAAAAGACGAGATAATAAATAAACTAAGATAAATGAACTTCATTTTCAGATTTTTTTGTTTCACTTGAAATAAATGAATAAATGGCCGGAACCACAAAAAGCGTTAACAACATTGAAATCAATAAACCGCCAATAACTGCGGTACCCATTGCAATTCGGCTTTGTGCTCCTTCTCCAAACCCAAGTGCCAATGGAGCAATCCCCAAAATGGTTGCTAAACTTGTCATTAAAATGGGTCTTAATCGTGCAATGGCAGCATATTTTATTGCTTCCATCTTCGGCATCCCTGTTTGTTTTCTTTGATTGGCAAATTCGACGATGAGAATGCCGTTTTTTGACACAAGCCCGATAAGCATGATAATACCAATCTGGCTGAAAATGTTCATGGTAATATTAAAATACCACATGAATAAAAGGGCCCCTGTAAGTGCAAGTGGTACGGTCATCATAACGATGAGCGGATCCTTAAAGCTTTCAAATTGTGCGGCCAGCACCAAAAATATCAATATTAAAGCCAGTACAAAGGCAAACATCAAACTAGATGAACTTTCTTTAAAATCCTTAGAATCACCGGCTAAAGCAGTTCTGAAAGTGTCGTCAAGCACTTCAGCAGCAATTTTGTCCATTTCTTCCAGGCCTTCACTGATGGTTTTATCTTTTGCCAGGCCTGCCGAAATGGTTGCAGCTACAAATCTGTTATAACGATAGAGCTGAGGTGGAGCCGTTTCTTCTGAGAAAGTAACCAGATTATCAAACTGGATCATGTCGCCCGAATTATTTCTGACATACAGCGATTGTAAATCGAGTGGTTTGTTACGGTCGCTTCTGGCAAGCTCTCCCAATATCTGGTATTGTTTGCCATTCATAAAGAAATAACCAAATCGCTGCCCGCTCAATGCCAGTTGCAGGGTTTGTCCGATATTTTGAGTCGAAACCCCTAAAGATGTTGCTTTCTCTCTATTGATATGGATTTGGAGCTCTGGTTTTGTAAATTTCAAATTAACATCGGCTTGTTCAAATACCGGGTTCTCCATTACCTTTTCCATAAAAGGTGGAATAATTTCTCTCAGCTTATCGATAGATGTGGCTTGAAGAACATATTGAATCGGCCTGCCGGAACGTCGCCCTCCAAATGTTGAACGCTGATTTACGAAAGCCCTTGCTTTTGTTTTGGTCCGAAGAACATTTGATAATGCATCCGCAATTTCCTGCTGTGATCGTTCCCTTTCATCAGGCTTCTTTAGCATTATTGTTAAATTTCCGGAGCCGCCGCCTCTGATCATATTTGAAATACCGTCGATTTCAGGGACTTCCTCAATAATTACTTTTTCGATATCCTCAGTATAAGCCAGCATAAATTCATAGGTGGCTCCTTCAAAGGCTGATGTACTCACTGAAATCTGTGAACGGTCTTCCAAGGGTGCCATTTCAGCCGGAATTACCATCCATAAAATAACGATCAAAATGAATGAAGCACCAATGATTAACAACGAAACCCATCTTTTTTTCAGAAAGGCTTCAAGTGCATTTTTATAACGATTGTTGAGCGAATCAAAAAACTTTTCTGTTTTGCGAAAGAACCAGCTGTGTTTGGTTTGAGGCTTTAATAATTTTGAAGAAACCATCGGGGTAAGCGATAGCGCTAAGAAAGCTGAAATTGCAACGGCTCCGGCCATAACAATACTAAATTCCCTGAAAAGTCTACCGGTTAGGCCCTCCAGAAACACAATCGGGAAAAACACCGAAATCAGGGTAATTGTAGTCGCTATAATGGCAAAATATATTTCCCTGGATCCGGATAATGCTGCTTCAATCGGGCTCATGCCCTGTTCCACTTTAACATAAATATTTTCCATTACAACAATGGCATCATCGACTACGATACCAATGGCAAGAACAATTGCCAAAAGCGTAAGTACATTAATTGAAAAACCAGCCAGATACATGATAAAGAATGCCCCAATCAACGAAACCGGGATAACCAGGATTGGAATTAATGTGGCCCTCCAGCTTCGAAGGAAAAAATAAATAATCACCACAACCAGAACGAAAGCGATATAAATGGTGTCTTTAACTTCTTTAATTGACGAACGGATGTATTCTGTATTGTCGAATCCAACACCAATTTCAACATCATCCGGTAAATCTTTTTTAATGTATTCCAGTCTTCTGTAAACTTCATCTACAATATCGATGTGGTTTGATCCGGGCTGGGGTACAATCGCTGTTCCCACCATCGGCACCCCGTCTCTTTTCAGGATTCCCCTAAGATCTTCCGGGCCCAATTCTGCACGTCCGATGTCTTTAAAGCGGACAATCTGATCACCTGATTGTTTAATGATCAGGTCATTAAATTCTTTCGGGGTTGACATAAGCCCCAATGTTCTGATCGTTAATTGTGTATTATCTCCTTCAATAGAACCTGAAGGCAGTTCAACATTCTCGCGGTTTATCGCATTTCTGACATCCATTGGGGTCAGCTTATAACCGGCAAGTTTCACAGGATCGAGCCATAATCGCATGGCATATCGTTTTTGCCCCCATACCATTACACTGCTTACGCCCGGAATGGTTTGAAGCTGCTCTTGCAGCGTTAGTTCGGCAACTTCTGAAATTTCGAGTAATGACCTTTTTTTACTTCCAACCGTGAGGAACATGATCGGGCTTGCATCGGCATCAGCTTTTGAAACTGTTGAAGGATCACAATCGCGGGGCAATCGTCTCATGGCCTGTGATACTTTGTCCCGTACATCGTTCGCGGCGGTTTCCATATCAACCGACAATTCGAATTCAACAGTGATCCTGCTGCTTCCCTGACTACTTGAGCTGGTAAGTGACCTGACGCCGGGGATGCCGTTAATTGATTGCTCAAGCGGCTCCGTTATCTGGGTTTCGATAACATCGGAATTGGCACCCGGATATGAAGTACTGACAGAAATGATTGCCGGATCCACACTTGGAAATTCGCGGACCCCCAAATAAGTAAGGCCGACAAATCCGAACAGCAATATAACCATTGCCATAACAGTGGCCAGAACCGGTCTTTTTATACTAACTGATGAAAGACTCATAGTTTAAGATTTTCTTTTTAGTTCTTGTTTACGATGCTATCAAGCACAATTGGAAGGTTTTCCCTGAGCTGAAGGATTCCGGTGACCAATAAGGTATCCCCGAAACTGAGGCCATTGGTAATTTGAATTTCAGATTCAGTTCTTAATCCGATATCAACTTTAACCGAATGTGCTTTCCCTGATTTATAAACGAATACTTTTTCTCCATCCATTTCAGGAATCAAGGCTTCTGTAGGAATAGAGATTGCATCAGCAATTTTTGACATTTGTAGAGTTATAAATGCAAAGTGCCCTGCTTTGAGTTCTTCATTTTTATTTGGATAAAGGGCTCGTAGTACAATTGTTCTGGTTTCCAGATCAATTTTAGGATCAACCGCATATACAGATGCATCGAAAATTTTATCATTCACTTTAAACGTGATGGGGTAACCCATTTCAATTTGCTGGGCATATTTACCGGGAATTGAAAATTCTATTTTCAGCGGACTGATTTTGATGAGTTTGGCAATTTTAGTGGAAGAATTGGCATAGGCCCCCTCACTCAAATATCGTAAACCGATGATCCCATCGAAAGGTGCCCTGAGTTCAGTTTCCGAAATACGGGCATTCACCAGGTTAATATCCGCAGCAAGGGTTTGTAGTTCTGTTACAATTTGGTCGTAACTTTCCTGGCTGATTGCGTCTTTATCAAGCAAACTTCGTTGCCTGAATTCTTTCGCTTCTAAGAGTTTTTTGGTAGCCAGCAGTTTTTGTAGCTGTGCCTGTAAAGGTTTGTCGTTAATTTTTGCCAGCAAATCTCCTTTTTTAACACGTGTGCCTTCTGTAAATCCAATGCTTACAATTTTCCCTGAGGTTTCAAACGAAAGATCAACTTCTTCATCCGGCCTGAGGGTCCCTGTCGATTCAACAAATTCACTTAATGCTTGTGGTTTTATGAGGTAGCCGCTTACATTGAGCAACTGACGACCGGTCCTGTTAGCCATACCTTGAGTTCCCGCCTCAGTTTTATTCGATTTAAAAAGGTGTTTTACCTTGGGATAAGCAATTACTCCTACAATGAAGAGGATTATTATAATGGTTAATCCTCGTTTTACATTTTTACTCATTATCAATAATTTTATTTATCTGATGTTTCTAAAAGTCACTTTTATTGCTGATTGGATAAGTTAATTTAGAATGGATCAAAATTAATTAAATTAGTCATTATTAAGACACCCAAAATGCTAATAAATTGTTAAAAAACTCTTAAATATCAGACGAATAGCCATTTTTTCGACATACCTTAAATTATTAATAACAAATTGATAATTCTGTTCGACATAAAAATTGAAATATTTTAGGCCGGGCTTAAAAAATAATGGAGGAAGTTTCGGCCTTTGGAAGCTGAATTTTGTAACCCGAATTCATAAATTCTACCATTCAGTTGAATTATGCTATTTTTTAATATTTACACTGGATAAAATTACTCATACTTTATCGCATCCACCGGATTTGCACTTGCTGATTTAAATGATTGATAAAAAATGGTCGCAAAAGCGATAAGGATCGCCAAAATGGGAGCCAATACAAAGATGACCCATCGGTTTTCAAGCTGGTAAACGAATGATTGCAGCCATTTATCGGTATAATACCAGGCCACCGGAATACTAATGATCGCAGATATAATGACCAGTTTTATGAAATTTTTTGAAAGAATAAGAATAATTTCACTCACACTTCCCCCAAAAACTTTTCTGACACCAATTTCTTTTGTTTTCTGACGGCTGATAAATAAAGCAAGTCCGTATAAGCCCATCGAGGCAATAATAATAGCAAGGATGGCAAAATTGGTAAACATTTTACCTGTGCGATATTCCTCCTCGTACTTATCTTTGACATCCTGGTCCAAAAAGGAAAAATTAATAGTGTAAGGAAGATTCAATTCTTCGCCTAGTTGTTCTATTTTATTTCGCGTTTGAGGAATATTTCCGGCCTTCACTTTAATTCCAATGTTATTTATATAATCTGTGTTTATATTATAAATAATACATGTTGGTAATATTTTATCATAAAATGGTCTTTGATGAAAATCCTTTACAACACCAACCACTCTGAATATTTTAGTTGCGTCATCACCTGGTGTAAATGTTTTCCCAATGGGATCTGCCCAGCCTGCTTCTTTTACAAAAGATTCATTAATTAAAGCACTGTTTTTTTCTAAAGTGCCCTCATCTGAAAAGTCACGGCCTTTCATCAATTTAAATTCAATCAAATCCACATA
>CAYNTB010000124.1:0-6628 GCA_964399905.1 uncultured Bacteroidales bacterium
TGGCTATCGTAATTATTACCCATCAGCACGATCCCTTTCTTTCCGAGCTCGGAAAGAGAACCCATTACCGAATGAACAGCCGAAATATTTTTTGAATAAACCGTTACGGTCTGGATTGAAGTGTACCTGAACTCTGCCCGGCTGTTATCACCCCATTGTTGTGCGGATTTATCTGTGATGGCCGGTGTTGAAAATATAATCTCTTCACTTGGGATGCCATTTGCCTTTAAAAATTCATTAATTTTTGAAGTGCTTGCTTCAATAGCGTTATACAATTGTTCCAAATTATTGCTTGCTTCAGTAAACTGTATGGGCCAAATCACGATATCTGCCTGATACTCTCGTTCTGACAAACCTTTTACGGTTACAGTTCGCTCAAATTTTCGATATTTTATGGCTGCATTTCCTATTAAATACCCAAGCGTTGTTAGTCCTAAAAAAAGGAATAATCCCAAAATAAATGAGTTTGTTTTCAGGACCTCTGTTTTTTTATTTTCCATGAATTAAAATTATAAATTACCAACTGAAGTTATTTGATGCAATTTATAAAATTTAATCAGCCCGGCAAAATCAAGCTTTATTATTCCTATTCATTCAACCAAAACCTCCAGAAATTTTATATGCCAAATAATTGAGTCATGATGATATATAAAATTTACATAAATATGTCCGATAAATTCATAATATGTATCGAATGATTTAATTAACTTTGAAAAGAAATCATCCAACAATGTCGCTAAAAATAGCCCTGATATTGTCAGTGGTATTGCAATTTGCTGCGGCAATAATTGCAATGACCCTTATTAAACGAACCATGGCAAATATCGCATGGTGGCTCATATCAATCGGTTTTCTGTTAATGGCGATTCGTCGGTTATTTGAACTTTTTCAGGTATTCACCCCTGACAATATTATGGTTAACAGTTTGTTGAATAGCTGGATAGGGGTTTTTATTTCCATAGTAATGCTTCTGAGTCTGACCTTCATTAAACGTATTTTTAATATTCAAACGCGTTATGAAGAATTAAAAAAGAAAAATGAAGCTCATATTTTTTCTGCCATTTTGCGAACTGAAGAAAGTCAAAAACAGCAGTTCTCCAAAGAACTTCATGATGGACTCGGACCACTTCTATCCTCGGTTAAAATGGCAATTTCGGCAATCGACAAAACCCAATATTCTAAAAAGAATGATAAAATATTGGCAAATGCTGAATATTTGATCGATGAATCCATTAATACCGTTAAGGAAATATCGAATAATTTAAGCCCTCATGTTCTTATAAATTTCGGTTTACAAAAAGCCATCAAATCATTTATCCAAAAACTTCAAATAAGTGGCAATCCGAATATTTCTTTTAACACCAATATTGACGATCAACGATTTTCTTATAATATCGAAACCCTGGTTTACCGTGTTATTTGCGAACTTATTACCAATACTTTCAAGCATGCCGAAGCTCAGAATATATACCTGGACATCATATCTGATGCCAACACCTTAAATATTAAATATATGGATGACGGCAAAGGTTTTGACTACAAGGGACAGGCATCTGATCGATATGGATTGGGATTAACAAATATTCAATCCCGTATAAAATCGGTTCAGGGAAGTTGTCAGATTTATACGGAACCCGGTGAGGGCTTTAACATGAACATCGTTATAAACACAGAATAATGAATCAATATTCGGTTATTTTAGTTGACGATCATAAATTATTCAGGGAAGGGCTCAAACTGCTTCTCGAAAATCTGGATTATATTAAAAGCGTTCATGAAGCAAGCAATGGCGTTGAATTTCTGGATTTGATCAAAAATTTTCAAGCTGATATCATTTTCATCGACATTGAGATGCCACTTATGGACGGGATCATGGCGACAAAACAAGCCTTGAAATTATATCCCAATTTAAATATAATTGCACTTTCAATGTATGGGGAAGAAAGTTATTATACCCAGATGATCAATTCAGGGGCAAAAGGTTTTATTCTTAAAAATTCCGGGATGAAGGATATTGAAACCGCGATCAGTAATGTTTTATCAGGAAATAATTATATCTCACAGGAAATTCTAAACAGCCTGATCCTCGGTATCGGGAAAAAAACGAAAACACCAAAATCGTCTGAACTGACCGAAAGGGAAGAAGAAGTATTATTTCACATTTGCAAAGGCTTATCCAATCAACAAATCGCGGATGCATTATACCTCAGTAAAAGAACCGTTGACAAGCACCGCGAAAATCTCCTAAGCAAGACACATGCAAACAATACCGCAGGTTTGGTAATGTATGCAGTTAAAAATGGCATCGTTGACATCTAATTAAATCCTACGTTTATAGACGTAATTTCAGTATAAACACCTATTCTGATTTTTACGATTTTAAGCGCATTCAGATTTGTCTGATATCAGATACTTTTGCTTCATTCACAATAATTTAGATTTTATGAAGCAGAATCCATTCATTCCTTTTCTCCTGATTATTGCATTTGGAATAAACCCATCCCTATTCGGGCAATTTTATATTGACGCGCAATACCGCCCCAGATTTGAAATGCGGGATGGTTACCGAAGATTGTCATCTACAGGCTCTGCACCGGCATTTGTAATTTCGCAGCGGACAAGACTCTCTTTTAATTATCAGACTGATTTTCTAAAAATTGTATTTAGCCCCCAGGATGTCAGGGTTTGGGGTGAAGAGTCCCTGGCAAACACAAGCGGGGTTTTTGGCGATGAAGCTTCAATAGATATGTTTGAAGCATACGCAGAAATTAAAATGGGGAAATCGGGCTGGATTTCTGTGGGTCGGCAACAACTTGTATATGACAACCAACGACTGCTTGCTTCGAGAAATTGGAATCAAAATGGGATTGCTTATGATGCACTGGTCATTAAACTAAAATCTGACGATTTAAATATTCACCTGGGCAGTACCTGGAATGCGATGAATGAATCTCTTTCCGAAAATTATTATTGGCCATACCGGCTAAAAACCCTGAATTTTTTATGGATGAATCGCAATATCAACCAAAACCTACAGCTTTCTTTTCTCCATATAGCTTCAGGTCAAAATGAAACTGAGCTGTCGAATAAATTAAATTTCAGGCAAACCAGTGGTTTTTATTCGAATTATCAGTATGATGATTTTGGATTTAATGGAAGTGCTTATTATCAATATGGCAAAAATGGACTGGGGAAAAAGCTCAGTGCTTTTTTATTTGATGCCGATATCCATTATAGCCAATCCGGCTTTAAACAGGGATTGGGGCTGAGTTATTTATCAGGAAACAAAAACATCAATGAGAAAACCGATCATCTTTTTAATGTTTTGTATGGTGCCCGTCACAGTTTTTTTGGACACATGGATTATTTCAGGGATTTTGAAACACATACCAAACAGGGAGGATTAGCGGATATCTACTATTATTTTGAATTTCAACTTTCAAAAACCGTTAGGCTCAGCAATACCGGCCATTATTTTTGGCTGGCACAAACCAATCAACTTACACCCGATAAAAAAAATTTAGGTTACGAGAACGAACTTCTTTTTACCTATCAAATAAATGAATGGGGAAATTTAAAGGGCGCATATTTGTTCTATCTCCCGACACCTGCCTTTAAAACACTTCAGGAAATTCCAACCAAAAAGTGGCAGCAATTCTTTTTTCTTGAATTAACCATAAAAACAAGGGTGTTCTCTCAAAAAATATAATATCAAC
The DNA here is from genome assembly GCA_964399905.1 of uncultured Bacteroidales bacterium. Lineage (GTDB taxonomy): Bacteria > Bacteroidota > Bacteroidia > Bacteroidales. The sequence goes on from CAYNTB010000124.1 coordinate 3,717, forward strand.
CTCTATCTAAAAATTTAAAAAAATGAAACAGAAATACATTTATTATTCACTCATCGTAGCACAGATACTCTCCTCCTGTGTTTCAAAAAAGCAAAAAAATGACACCTTGAATCTCTCAGGGGCATTTGCGCTCTATCCAATGGCCATCAAATGGGCCGAAGAATATAACAAAACAAACGACCACATTCGTTTTAACATTTCTGCTGGCGGTGCAGGAAAAGGCATGGCTGATGCCATGTCAGGAACGGTTGATTTAGGAATGTTCTCCCGCGAAATTACCGATGCAGAAAAAAGAAATGGCGTGTGGTGGATCGGACTTTGCACTGATGCCGTTTTACCTACAATCAGTGCAAACAACCCCTATCTTCCCTTGATCAAGAAAAGAGGATTGACCCGGGAAGAATTCAGGGGCATCTTTATTGAAAGATCTATCATCTATTGGAACCAATTACTTCCTGAAGCCGATAGTCGTGAAATCCAAATCTATACCAGGGCTGATGCTTGCGGAGCAGCTGGCACCTGGGCTCAATATTTAGGCGGAACTCAGGAAAACCTGATTGGTATCGGAATCAATGGAGATCCTGCGCTGGCAGAAGCAGTTGGCAAAGATTATGCAGGGATTGCTTTTAACAATACCATTTTTATTTATGATATAAAAACAGGGCTAAAACATCCGGGCATAGAAATTATCCCCATCGACATCAATGGAAATGGAACAATTGATCCCGATGAAAATTTTTACGATTCTTTTGACGAAATTTTAGATGCAATAGCCAAGGGCATATATCCATCACCTCCGGCACGCGAGCTCTATTTTGTTGCCAAAGAAAAACCTCAGAAAGAAGCGACACTCAGCTTCTTACACTGGGTTCTTACCGATGGGCAGAAATATGTTCAGGAAGCAGGTTATGTTCCGATAGCCAAAGATAAAATTGATGAATATCTGGCCAGGCTCAATTAGCATATGAAACCCACAAGGACCATTGTCAATCGAATTTCGGGTTCATGGATGATCATTTCATTATTATTGATCCTGATGTTACCCCTTATTATAGGGATCGCCCTTTTCATAAAAGCAACACCGCTTTTTGAGGTTCAATCATTTTATAAACTTATCACTTCGATGAACTGGTCGCCGGTTGAAGGTAAATTTGGGTTTTGGCCCTTCATATTCGGTTCATTATATGTTACACTTCTGTCCTTTCTATTTGCCGCCCCTGTTTGCCTGTTGGCAGCAATCTATCTGACCCAATTTGCTTCAAAAAAGCTTATCCGTATCATGCATCCGGTCATTGATATTTTAGCTGGAATCCCTTCGGTTATTTACGGGATGTGGGGCATCATCATAATCGTTCCTTTTGTTTCGGGCATACTCGGGCCTGCATTCGATATTAAATCTCCGGGATATTCAATTCTTGCCGGAGGAATCGTATTGGCACTGATGTGCATCCCTTATATGCTCAATATGCTCATCGAAACTTTTAATACCGTACCATTGGGATTAAAAGAAGCCGCCTTATCACTAGGAGCGACCCAATGGGAATCCATCAAACACGTCATTCTTAAAAAAAGTTATCCGGGCATCATTTCATCTTACGGATTGGGAATTGCAAAAGCTTTTGGCGAAACACTGGCGGTGATGATGGTGGTCGGGAATATGGTTCAGATCACATTCAATCCTTTCCAGGCCGGATACCCGTTGCCTGCCTTAATTGCCAATAACTACGGAGAGATGCTTTCCATTCCGCTTTATGATTCGGCACTGATGTTTGCCGCATTGATACTCTTGGGGGTCATTCTCCTGATCAACTTATTTTTCAGATATTTTATATATAAGACCCAGAAATAATGAGAAATGCCAAAGCAATAGAAGAAAGATTTTTTAAAATACTGACCGGTATAGCCAGTTATTCTCTGATTGTTATACTTGGGTTTATTATCCTGATCATATTTATTAAAGGATTTAATGCCATTTCCCTGAAAATGATCCTTAATACGCCAAAGGGAGGATATTATTACGGTGGTGAAGGCGGCGTTTTGAATGCCATTGCAGGCTCGTTGTATATCGCATTCGGAGCCACCTTTATTGCAATCATTTTGGGTATTCCATCTGCGTTATTTTTAAATGTTCACCTGATCAGTTATAAACGAACCCAAAACACCATCAGGTATTTGCTTGATGCCCTCTGGGGGATTCCATCCATTGTTTATGGAGCTTTTGGTTTTACACTGATGCTTTATCTGGGTATGAATGCCTCGCTTATAGCCGGAATCATTACGGTTGCCCTACTTATTACACCCATCATCATCCGCACTTTTGATGAAGTGCTGAGCACCATACCCAAAGGGCTTCATGAAGCATCACTCTCGATAGGATACACCCGAACCGAATTGGCTTTCAAAATAATTTTCAAACAGGGCTTCTCCGGCTTTATCACTGCCGTGCTCCTTGCTTTTGGCCGGGGTATTGGCGATGCCGCTTCCGTTTTATTTACAGCCGGATATACCGACCTGGTGCCTACCCACCTCGACGAACCTGCAGCTACCCTTCCGCTGGCTATATTTTTCCAATTGGGATCGCCAATTCCTGAAGTCAGGGAACGCGCTTACGCCTCGGCAGCGATCCTTACAATCATCATTTTAATGGTAAGCCTCGTGGCCAGAACTTTATCCAAGAAATATTCAAAATCAAACCTGAAATAACAATGGCAATGGAAACATTTGTAACAGAAACGCTGACAAGACCAATTCGAAGGATATCGGAACCAAAAGAAGAAACCCCTTCTCCGATTTTAAGAATAAGAAATCTGAACGTAAGGGCAGGAAATCACCATATTCTTAAAAATATCAACCTCGATATCCCTAAAAATAAAATCACCATCCTACTTGGACCTTCAGGCTGTGGCAAAACC
>CAYNTB010000125.1:0-6618 GCA_964399905.1 uncultured Bacteroidales bacterium
GGTACAGATTGCTCAATAATAAATCATCGGGATGTATTGATTTTGTAAAAATTTATAAGTTAAAAGATTTATTGTTTTTTTTCTGTTAATTTTTATATTTAGGATTCAGTTATTGTTCAGTGATCGTTATAACTTACATAGAGATGGGTAGAACTTACAATATTGAAGAAGAATTGATAATTAGACGTTTTGTAAGTGTTTAAAAAAATAGAGAGGTAGGATTTGAATATCGGCACAATAACGGCACAAAATGATCATTTTAAAAAATTTAAAGCGTTGAAAATGTGTGATATAAAAAATGGTTTTGGAAAAAATCGAATCCCTCTTTCTCCGCCAGAACAATCAAAAAAATCCCGCTTTTGCGGGATTTTTTGTTTTAAGAAAACACGAAAGAACTAGATCTCGAAAAGGGTTTTCATGAAAAATAATGTTATTTATTTGATTGTTCTGAAGTTCTCCCCATGGATCATAGCTAAAATAAATAATACCCAATTATCGACCCTATAAAACTTTGACTCTTTTAATAAAAATGGATAGTGCTTTTAACTGGTTTTCAATTTGTTAAACTTTTTCTAAAAGCTATAATCTATTTAAAGAGTATTTGAGCCTTGTTTAATTCGCTGATTTATTTTGAAATGAAAATGAAAATGAAGGTCACCTTTTTGAAAAAAAGGAATTAATAAGCAATGGAGTTATTCCCTTAATCTGCCATCGTCCAGTAATATTAAGATTGCGGACATATAGGCACGGATTCAACGGGAGCGTGCGAACGAGAAAACAATGGTATAACTCCCTATGGTTTGCTTCGGATTTTTATTTCCATCCCGAAACTTTGGGAAGCTTACCAGAGAATTAAGTTAGAGTTAATAGAATTATATATTGATCGAAATTATGAAATCAATCCTTGCCATCGATGATAAAAGGAGCAACCTTATTACAATCACAGCTTTAATTAACGATCAAATGCCCGATTGTAAAGTCCTGATAGCCATGTCTGGTAAAGAAGGAATAGAAATTGCCAAAAAGGAACAACCGGATACCATTCTTCTGGATATTATTATGCCTGAAATGGATGGTTTCGAGACCTGTAAAAAGTTAAAGGAAGATGCTTTGACAAAACACATCCCGGTTGTATTGATCACAGCATTTAAAATTGATACCGAGAGCAGAATAAAAGGGCTCAATATCGGAGCCGATGCATTTCTTTCTAAACCCATCGACTCCTCAGAATTAATGGCGCAGGTAAATGTAATGCTCAGAATTAAAGAAGTTGAAGATAAACTGAGATCAGAGAAGGTAGCACTTGAAGACCTTGTTAAAAAAAGAACAATTAAGATTTCTGAGCAAAATAGAAAACTGCAACGTGAAATCATTGAGCGTAAGCAAACAGAGGAGAAAATAAAAAATTTATCGAGTCGCAATCAACTCATTCTTGATACTACCATGGATGGTTATGTATTAACCAATTTGGATGGTAAAATTGTGGATGTAAACCCGGCCTATTGTACCATGATTGGATATTCAAAAGAAGAACTATTGGAGATGAATATTACTGATTTAGATGCAGAAATAAAACCAAAGGAAATAAGTTTGAAAACAAAACAACTCCTAAGTCAGGGCTACAGTCGCAATGAATCAATACAGAGATGCAAAAACGGAAAGGTTTTGAATCTGGATATGAGCATTGGGGTCATGCATATTAATGAAACACCCATGGTATTCTATTTTATTCGAAATATCACCAGTCAAAAATATGCCGAGAAAATTCAAAGGGTCTTGTTAAATATTTCCAATGCTGCTATAACAAAGGATAATTTGATTGAATTAATTTGTTCGATAAAAGATGAACTTGGGACAGTAATTGATACTACTAACTTCTACATCGCTCTTTACAATGATGAAACCGATACACTGTCATTGCCTTTTATTGAGGATGAAAAAGATGTTGTTACTTCAATACCGAGCGGGAATACCTTGACATATTACGTTATAAAAACGCAAAGCACATTACTCGCAACCAAGGAAAAATTAAAAGAGTTAGAAGATTTAGGGGAGGTCGGTAAATATGGCTCTGATTCGGAAATTTGGCTTGGAGTGCCGCTAAAAATAAAAGGAAAGGTTTTCGGGGTTCTGGTGGTTCAAAGCTATACAGACGAATTTGCTTATGATGAATCAGATGTTGAAATTCTTGAATTCATATCAGAACAAATAAGCATTGCTATAAAAAGGAAGGACGATGAACAAAAATTAAAGGAAGCTTTTGATAAAGCCACCGAATCGGATCGTTTAAAATCTGTATTTCTGGCCACAATGACCCATGAATTGCGGACCCCTCTTAATGCAGTCATCGGATTTTCGGAGATTATCAAAACAGAAGATTTGTCGATTGATGAAATAAAAACATTTAATAAAACGATCAACATCAGTGGTAATCATTTGTTAAATATTGTTGAAGATATTTTTGAGATCACCCTTATTGAAACCGGGGAGTTAAAACTGGCTAAAGAAAGTGTCAGTTTACAGAAACTGCTCAATGAAGTTCATGAATTTATCAAAATTGAACAACAAAATACAGAAAAAGAACATATTGATCTCCGACTTAAGATCCCGCCGGAACTTAAGAAAATAAGTATAGAAACGGATCCATTAAAGTTTAAACAAATATTAATTAACCTTTTAAAAAATGCCCTAAAATTTACGCCCAAAGGATCGGTTGAATATGGCATTATAAAAGATCATATTTCCAAAGAAGCATTGTTGAAGTTTTATGTTAAGGACACCGGCATTGGAATCCCAAAGAATAAACGGGAAATCATTTTTGAAATTTTCAGGCAGGTCGAAGAATCTCACTCCAGAACATATGGCGGAACAGGAATTGGCTTGTCAATTGCAAAAAAACTGACTGAACTTCTGGGAGGTAAAATCTGGATTGATCCGAATTTTACAAAAGGCTCAACATTTTATTTTACAATACCCTATAAAGATAAGGGTGAAGATGATGACGGCGAAATTCGAAGCACAAAAAGAATGGGCAAGCTTAAGAATAAAACAATTTTAATCGTTGAAGACAATAAAACGTCATCAAACTATTTAAATTTCATTCTTACAAAATCAGGAGCTATTACTATTTGCGCTGAAAATGGCGAAATAGCTGTTGCATCTGTCGAAAAGAATGCTGCCATTGAGGTGGTTTTGATGGATTTATACATGCCGGTCATGGATGGATATGAAGCCACCAAAAGAATCAAAAGTATTCGTCCCGATCTTCCGGTTATTGCTCAAACAGCTTTCGCAGTGGAAGGCGATCGTGAAAATGCCCTCGAAGCAGGATGCGATGACTATATCACTAAACCCATCAAAAAGGAGTTACTTCTTGAACTGATTAAAAAATATGTTTGAAATTAGTTTAGATGCTTTAAGAAAACTTTTTTGGAATTATTAGTATTTTAAAAAAGTTTTTTTCTAATTTTGTTCGGTAATTAACGAACAGTTGTGAAAAAGGAAGCAAACATCAGTCGAGAGCAAATAAAAATGGCTCGTTATGCAAAGGCCCTAGGGCATCCTACGCGTGTTTACATTCTTAATTTGCTTTCGCAACAAAATTGCTGCTATAGCGGCGATTTAAGTGAAGAATTATCGATTGCCAAATCCACACTATCCCAACATTTAAAAGAGCTTAAAGACGCCGGGCTCATTCAGGGTGAAATTGAAGCACCCCGGATCAAATATTGTGTAAACCGGGATAAGTGGGCTGAGGCTAAATCATTATTAAAAGACTTTTTTAATTTTTAAAATTTTTTATAAACAATGTTCGTTGTTTTGCGAACTACTAATTAAAATAATATCATGGAAATTAAAGTATTAGGTACAGGTTGTGCAAGGTGCAAATCACTCGAAAAAGTAACAAAAAATGCAGTTGCATCACTGAATATTGAAGCCAGCGTTGAGAAAATCGAAGACATTGCGAAGATCATGGCCTACGGTGTGATGCGAACTCCCGCATTGGTCATCAACGAAAAAGTGGTGCTTAGTGGTCAGTTGCCTTCAGTTGATGAAGTAAAAAAAATTATTGAACAGAATCAATCTCTTTGATGATTGAGGTGACTGGAAAAAGAGCTAATAACTATCAAAAACAAAAATTATGAAAAAATCAAATGTGTTAATTGTTGTTATTCTTGCATTGGGATTATTCTCTGCAAATTTTAATGGCGTACAGGCAAGTGTGAAAGGGTCAGAAAATCAAGAGGTTAAAACCAAGGTATTATACTTTCATGCAAGCCGTAGATGCGAAACTTGTATGGCGATTGAAAAAGTGACAAAGGAAGCCTTAGAATCGTATTATGGTGAGGAGGTTGCTTTTATTGTATTGAATAGGGAAGAGGAGGAGAATCAGGACCTTGTTCAGAAATATAAGGTAAGCGGGCAAACTTTACTCATTGTCAAAGATGAGGAAGTAATTAATCTGACAACGGAAGCCTTTATGAATGCTCGCACAAATCCTGATAAATTCAAAAGTAAATTAAAAGCCACAATTGATCCATTGATTTAATATGGAATTACTTCAAAATTGGTTTGAAAATTCTCCGTTCCCATTTTTATCTGCATTCATCCTGGGATTGATGACTGCCATCAGCCCGTGCCCATTGGCAACAAATATAACGGCCATCGGGTTTATCAGTAAGGATATTAAAAATGGAATGAAGGTATTTACGAATGGGTTGATCTATACCCTGGGCCGAGGAATTACTTATAGCCTTATCGGATTATTGTTTTATTTCGGGCTCGGTCAATTTGAGTTCTCAAGCTTTATTCAGGAGTGGGGCGAGAAAATATTGGGTCCGCTGTTAATTTTATTCGGGATCATTATGCTTGGAATTCTAAATCTTAATATTCGTGGGCTGGATATCCTGTCAAATAAAATGAATGAAAAACCAGTATCAGGCTTTTGGGGCGTTCTATTGTTAGGAATTGTATTTGCATTGGCATTTTGTCCCTATAGCGGAGTCTTGTATTTTATGATACTGATTCCCATGACCATCAATAGTGCATCCGGTTTGTATCTGCCGCTTATATTCGCTGTTGGAACAGGACTTCCGGTCATTGTCTTTTCCTGGATTATTGCTTTTTCTGTAGGGTCAATTGGTAAGTATTACGACAAAATAAAGATTTTTGAAGTTTGGTTTCGTCGCTCGGTTGCAGTTCTATTTATTGGGGTTGGAATTTACTATGTAATCATTTTGTTTTTCTAAAATGAAAATTCTAAACTGGATTGGGAATGATAAAAAGAGAATAAAACTGAAAAACTGTTAAGCGTTTTATAACAAAACGAAGTCTTTTAATGAATAAGATTTTAATATAAATGAAAGAAAAAATTATTGCTTTAAATATTAGCATGAAGGGATGGTTAATTCCAATAATCCTGATGCCTGTCTGGATGATCCTTTATTTGAATCTGCAGGCCCTCAGCGATTTTATTGTAGAAGATGTATTGGGGATGGTTTCAGGAACACATTTAACCGAAACCTTGCGCTTTTTTATTTTTGAGGTCCCCAAAGTGTTGCTGCTACTGGTTCTGATAATTTTTGGAGTTGGTATTCTCAGAACATTTTTTACCCCGGAAAAAACCAGAAATATACTGGAAGGAAAATCGCTGTTTACAGGGAATATCATAGCGGCCTTATTGGGTATTGTAACACCATTTTGTTCATGTTCAGCCATTCCGATATTTCTGGGTTTCATTGAAGCGGGAGTCCCTCTGGGCGTTACGCTCTCATTTCTGATTGCAGCACCCATGATTAATGAAGTTGCTTTGGTTTTATTGGTAGGACTTTTCGGATGGAATGTTGCCCTGATTTATGTCGGGACCGGTCTTACGATCGCCATAGTGTCAGGCTGGATTATTGGTAAACTGGGTTTGGAGAAGTATGTAGCCGATTGGGTATATAGTATAAAAGCCAATCAGGAAATGTTAACAGAGGACAAGCTGAGTATATATGACCGAATTAATGCCGGTTATTTAGCGGTGAAAGAAATTGTAGGGAAGATATGGATATACATTTTAATCGGGATCGCAGTTGGTGCTGGAGCACATGGTTACGTACCTGAAGATTTTTTGGGTGCATTGCTCGGAAAAGATAATTGGTACGGAGTTCCTCTTGCTATTTTAATTGGGGTGCCAATGTATTCGAATGCTGCCGGTATCATTCCGATCGTGAGTGTATTAATTGAAAAAGGGGTTTCTTTAGGAACTGCACTGGCATTTATGATGTCGGTTATCGCACTCTCATTACCTGAAATTATTATCCTGAAAAAAGTTTTAAAATGGCAATTGATCACCATTTTTGTCGGGATCGTTGCTGTTGGGATCGTAATTGTCGGATATATTTTTAATTACATCATGATATAAATTATAAGAAATCTAATTAAACAATCATTTTTATGAAAGCACAATCAATTGGTTTTATTGGAGGAGGAAGGATTACCAGAATTATTCTTCAGGGATTGAATAATGAACAATTCGATCTGAGTTCAGTTGTTATCAGCGATACCAACCCAGATGTTCTGACAAGACTGAAAGCCCAGTTTCATGCTGTACAAACAACAGCAGATAATCAGATT
>CAYNTB010000126.1:0-1104 GCA_964399905.1 uncultured Bacteroidales bacterium
ACGTTCCATGATTTTAAAAACTTCCACTGCAGTTTCCGTATCAACGCCTTTTTCCTCGGCACCCTTGATAAAAACCTCTTTCTGGGCTTCCATTTCCTTCACCTGTTTCTTACCCATTGCCCTTCGCAAAAGATCGGCTTTGCCAAGTGTATAGCCACCCATAATTTGAGCTGTCTGCATAATCTGTTCCTGATAAACCATGATTCCATAGGTAGGCTTTAGGATTTCTTCGAGCCAGGGATGCGGGTATTCTACGGCTTCTTTTCCATGCTTACGCTGAATATAAACCGGGATATAGCTCATGGGCCCGGGTCGGTAGAGGGCATTCATGGCAATCAGATCTTCAACGGTATTTGGTTTCAGTTCCTTAAGATAATTGCGCATGCCATCAGATTCAAACTGAAAAGTTCCGATGGTATCTCCCCGCTGGTAAAGTTCAAACGTCTTCTTGTCTTCAAGCGGAATCTCATCAATATCAATCTTAACACCGTGTCTTTCTTCAATATTGATTAAGGCATCTTTGATGATGGAAAGTGTTTTTAAACCCAGAAAATCCATTTTTAACATCCCTACCGACTCCACCAATTTCCCTTCATACTGGGTAACGCTAAGCTCAGAGTCTTTGGCCGTGCTCAATGGTATATGGTCGATCAGGTCGTCGGGGCCAATAATGACTCCGCAAGCATGGGTTCCGGTGTGCCTGGCCGAACCTTCGAGCGTTTGTGCCAGGTTTAATGTTTTACGGGCCAGTTCTTCACCATTGAGTTTTATATCTGCAAGTTCTTTAACTTCTTTAAAAGCCCTGCCCAGTGTAATTCCGGGCTTTTCGGGAACCAATTTGGCCAATCGGTCGGCTTCCGGTAATGGTAATTTTAAAACGCGTGCAACATCGCGAATGGCAAGCTTTGCAGCCATGGTGCCAAAGGTAACAATCTGGGCAACCCTTTTGTTCCCATACTTATTGACAACATAATTCAGAACGGCCTCTCTCCCTTCATCATCAAAATCGATATCAATATCAGGCATAGAAATCCGTTCGGGGTTTAAGAAACGTTCGAACAGCAAATTATACTTAATGGGATCAATATTGGTGATACCTGTACA
>CAYNTB010000126.1:1114-6618 GCA_964399905.1 uncultured Bacteroidales bacterium
GGTCAAGAATCTCCTGTATCTTCATTCCGGCAACAAGCCTGAAGCTTCCCACGGCTGATCCTGCTGCCGACCCCCGTCCAGGGCCAACCAATACCTCCATCTCACGTGCTTTTGCAATAAAATCCTGGACGATTAGAAAATAGCCCGGAAATCCCATGGTTTTGATTACTCCAAGTTCAAAATCGATCCGGCTTCTAACTTCATCCGTCAGATCAGGATAGAGTTTTTTGGCCCCTTCATAGGTCAGATGCCTTAAATAATCGTCTTCGGTTTCAAAGCCTTCCGGCAGGGGAAAATGTGGCAATAAAATATTTTTGGTGGTAATCTCATAATTCTCGATTTTATCGACGATTTCCCTTGTATTCGAGAGTGCTTCCGGCACCTCTTTAAAGAGTTCAGCCATCTCGTTGGGACTCTTCAGGTACTCATTGCCGGTATAATGCATTCCGCTCTGATCGTCCAGATCCTTGCCGGTGTTTAAACAGATCAAAATACGGTGAGCCTCAAAATCTTCTTTATTAACGAAGTGAACATCATTGGTTGCGATCAGTTTGCGATTATATTTTTCCGCCAATCCGATCAGACGCTGATTAACCATTTTCTGTTCGGGATAACCATGATCCTGAAGCTCAAGGTAAAAGTCGTCGTCAAAGATATCGATGAACTCCTGCATCACTGCATCAACTTGTTCTTCACCCTGGTTCATAATTGTTTGGGGCAATTCACCTCCAAGGCAGGCAGAAGAAGCGATCAATCCTTCTGAATATTTTTTTAATAATTCCTTATCGATGCGGGGGGTGTAATAAAACCCTTCTATATAACCCAATGAAACCAATCTTGATAAATTCTGATAACCTTTCAGATTTTTTGCCAACAGGATCAGATGATATCCAGAACGTGCTTCTTTACTATGCCTATCATCCATTGTCGTCTTCGACACATAAACTTCACATCCGATGATCGGCTTTACACCCTGTTTTTTGGCCTCTGCAACAAACTTTAAAACTCCAAACATATTGCCATGGTCGGTTATGGCAATGGCATCCATTCCATTTTCTTTGGCTTTGGTTATCAGACTGCTTATTTTTGCAGCACCATCTAAAATAGAATATTGCGTATGTACATGTAAATGCGTAAAATCAGGCATAAATCAGCAAATTATCCGAATGAAAAACAGTTAATCTAGGGACTGTAAAATTAGCCAAAAAGTATGGAGATATTTTGAATGTTGATAAGTTGTGCAAATAAAATCCGTACTTATAATTCATTCATTATTATTAATAAAAGCTTTTATTTTTGAAAAAATAATCGGATATTTGCAGCCATTTTACAAAAACTATATTATATAACTTAAAATTAAAGCTTTATGCCAGCAAAGATTCGATTACAACGACGCGGTAAAAAAGGAAATCCTTTTTATCACATCGTTATTGCGGATGGTCGTGCACCACGGGACGGGAAATATATTGAAAGAATTGGCACTTACAATCCACTTACAAAACCTGCAGATATCAAATTGGATATCGACAAAGCAGTTGAATGGTTAAATAATGGGGCCCAGCCTACTGACACAGTAAGGGCAATATTATCATTTACCGGAGTTCTTTATAAAAACCATTTACTCAAAGGCGTTAAAAAAGGCGCATTAACAGAAGAACAAGCCGAAGCTAAATTTCAAACATGGCTGAAAGAAAAAGAGGCCAAAATTGAAAGTAAAATTAAAGCCGGCGAAACTTCAAGTCGTGAAGAAATTAAAAAACGACACGAAGCAGAAACCAAGATCAACGAAGCCAGGGCTGCTGAATTGGCCAAAAAAAGAGCCGCAGAGTTAGCAGCTGCACAGCCTGCCAAACCAGTTGAAGAAGTCGTTGAAGCTTCTGAAGAAGTTCAGGCCGAAGTGGAAGAAAAAACAGAGGTTGCTGAAGAAGTAACAGAAGAACCCAAAGCTGAAGAGGTTAAAGAAGAACCTAAAGCCGAGGAAGTAAAAGAAGAGCCAAAAGCTGAAGAGGTAAAAGAAGAACCCAAAGCTGAAGCTTCAGAAGAACCAAAAGCAGAATAATTTTTACTGTAACCATACTAAGGCCGGATGCATTCATTCGGCCTTTTTTATTTACATTTGAAACAAAAACAATGGACAGCAAAGATTTCTATCTTTTGGGCTATATTCTAAAACCCACAGGTAACAAAGGTGCTCTCAGCATTCAATTGGATTCCGGTGACCCGGATTATTACCAGGACCTGAAAGAAATTTATATTGAACTCAACGGCCAATTCATAAAATATCCCGTAAAATCAATTTCTGTTTCGGGTAACAGGGCAAAGGTGGAGTTTGTAAATATCGACTCGCCTGAACTTGCCAAATTGCTACAGGGCCGTTCACTTTACATGCCTCTTGATTATCTCCCTAAACTCAACAGCAAACAATTTTATTTTCATGAAGTTACAGGATATGAAGTTTATGATGATGCCCGGGGTTTAATTGGTATTGTGCAGACGGTCATCGATCAGACCAGCCAGGCCATTTTACAAATTGAATTTGATGATAAAGAGATACTCATTCCCATCACCGATGAGATTATTAAAAAAATTGACCGGAAGAAAAAACAACTTCATATACAAGCTCCTGATGGGCTGATTGATCTTTACCTTGAGTAATTTTTGGTTCGTAGTTGGTAGTTTTTTGTTTGTAGTTAACGATAAAAATAAGCAAATCAACACATTAACACATCAACACATCAACACATTAACACATCAACACATTAACACATTAACACATCAACACATCAACACATCAACACATTAACACGCTGACAAATGGCCTATCAGTTCAAACAATTTACGGTTAAGGACGAACATGCGGCAATGAAGGTAGGAACCGATGCCGTTATGCTGGGTGCATGGGTTAAAGTTAATAACGAGAAGTATGTTCTGGACATTGGTACGGGTTCCGGACTCATCGCTTTAATGCTGGCTCAGAGGACTTCTGCTTATATTGATGCCATCGATATCGACCCGCCCTCCTTTGAACAGGCCCATCAAAACTTTGAGCTGTCGCCCTGGGCTTCACGTTTAAATGCAATTCATGCTTCCATTCAGGCATATGGCAAACACCCTTTACGGAAATATGACCTGATTGTATGCAATCCGCCATTCTTTGACAACTCATTAAAATCGCCGGATTCAGGAAAAAGCCTATCCAAACATACCGATTCGTTAAAATTCAATGAACTGGCACATGAAATCTCCAGACTTTTACTACCTAAAGGAAAGGCCTGTATTATTCTTCCGCCGGGTGAATCGATTCACTTCCTGAATCATGCCCTTATCGAAGGTTTATACTGCAATCGAAAAACTTCCGTCATACCGGTAGCAGGCAAAACAGCAAACCGTTTGCTGCTTGAGTTAAGCTTTGAACGATCCGGAACGACGGAAGGGGAACTCATCATCAGGAATAAAAACCATGATTACACCAAAGAGTATATTCATCTGACCAAAGACTTTTATTTGAATTTTTAGGCAGACGACAATAAATTGAGGAAATACGGTGGCTTAACGCTCTGGTAATTATTGTTGCGGATTTCGGAGCGGTTGCATCTCAGCCAGAAACCGGACTTCGAAACCTGAATTCAGAGAACCACAAGCCGGAAAACATCAACAGAATATACAAATGTGTGTGTTATTTACTTACTCATTGATAAATGCATCCTCATATCCATTGATAAAGTAAACTTCTTCAATTTTGTACAGGTCTTTTGTTGAACCAAAAAAATTGATTTGACGAAATGGTTGAACAGCGCCACGATCTTTACGATATGAGTCGATAGCCGCTTTTATTTTGAAAATTCGTTGATAATCAACTTCAGGGTTCCCGTGCGACCCAAAAACACGGTATTTTGGATCGCTGCTCTCTATTAATCTATCAATGCTGTTTACATAGGCATCACAATCGTTTAGGAGTAATAAATCGTTATAGATCAAATCACCGGCAAAGATGTAGCCGTTTTCATTGTCTATAATGGATATGGATTCATTCGAATGCCCGGGAGTATGCAAAATTTTAATTTTACGGTTGCCTAAATCAATATCTGTCTCAAGCGGGAAAAACCTGCTTACTTTTAGTGTCAGGGTCTTTTTCGATAAAGTTTCCTTATTCGTCAGATACAGCAAACTGTCAACAGAAATTTTATCTTTAAGTACAGGGATTTCCGGAATTCCGATGCTATTAAAGTCACTGATGTTTCCAATGTGGTCGAAATGAAAATGAGACAATAGCACTGTTAATGGAAGATTCGTCAGCGAGCCAATTATCTGACTTAAGTTTTCATCTTTATTTTCTCCGGTTCCGGCATCAAACAGTATCGCTTCTTTACTTCCCATGATCAAAAAACAAGAGTTGTTTTGCGAACTTTCGGGCTCTGATATGATGTAAGTTCTGTTATCAATTTTGCTGAGTCGATACCATTTATTTTTCTGTGCTCCACAACTTGTCAATACAATTAAAAAAATAATGATGCAGTACTTTATTCGATTCATATTTAGTTTTATTAGGATATTATTTAAGGGTTGGTGTTATGAGTAGTAAGGGACTTCGAAGATCCAATCTTGTCAAACCGTTGCGATGTTGAATAAATGCAAAAAAGTTTAAACTACCCACATCCCCCTGCTTACATATATTCCATATTGGCATTTCGTGCATTATTCCCTGCCTTTCAATCGTTTCATCTCTTTATCAAAATCGGAAGTATAATTCTTATCTTGAATTTTTCTATACTTATCATACTCTTGTTCAGCTTTTAATTTAGCCTCCAAAGCACTAACTTTTCCTTTGTCATTTAGAATCGGGAAGTTTGATAATTCCAGGAATTGATGCAGGAAAGTAATCCAATCTTTCATCTTCGTCGGTATCTGTCTTTCTGCTCTACTCTCTGCCAATTCGAGATATGCCGACACAATCCGATTAAGCTCTTTAATATGCTGTTCGTTTAAGTAGTTTTTTGCAATCGAAACATCCGATTTTAGAATTTTCCCCTCTGGTGCATGTTTCCAATTGGTCAATCCCATATACAATTTTGCGGCATCAGCCGATGAATAAATAATCTCCGCCGCTGTTTTGCCGCTTATCGCCCAATGTAACTTATTTTGAACCGTTGCATAAAAGTCCTTGGTCAATATGTCTGTGTTATCATAATCAATCGACAAGGCATAAATATCTGTAATCTTTTGGTAAAATCTACGCTCACTGGCACGAATCTCTCGAATACGTTCCAGTAACTCATCAAAATAATCTTTCCCAAAATGTTTGCCTTGTTTTAATCGTTCATCATCTAAAACGAAACCTTTTGTTATAAACTCGTTTAGTACCCTGGTTGACCAAATCCGAAATTTTGTTGCTTTATTTGAATTTACTCTATATCCAACAGCTATAATTGTGTCTAAATTGTAAAAAGTGGTCTTATATTTTTTTCCATCATCCGCAGTATGTTCCAAAATGGAACTAACTGAAT
>CAYNTB010000127.1:0-298 GCA_964399905.1 uncultured Bacteroidales bacterium
ATTTTTTATTGGCAGCATCTGAAATGGCAGTTTCATTTGCCTGTTGGGCATTTTCCATTGATATGCGCCTCATATTCATTCCTGAAATGTTTAAGTGTAGAGAGAATGGGGTTAGGTGCCGTTTTTCCCAAACCGCACAAACTTCCTTTTTGTGTTGTAACTGCCAATTTTTCAAGTAGTTCGAGATCGGAATGCGTACCCTTGCCGCTGGTAATTTTATTGAGAATCTCTAACATTCTTGTCGTTCCAACGCGGCAAAAAGTACATTTGCCGCAACTCTGATCCTGTGTAAAAGAAA
>CAYNTB010000127.1:361-5297 GCA_964399905.1 uncultured Bacteroidales bacterium
CAATCAATCCGCCAGAACCCATCATGGCTCCGGCTTCACTCAATGATTCATAATCAATGGAAATATCTGCCATTGAAGCAGGGATACAACCCCCTGAAGGTCCCCCAATCTGCACCGCCTTAAACTTTTTACCATTCGGAATTCCTCCACCTATTTCTTCGACGATCGTTCGGATACTGATTCCCATCGGGACTTCAATTAATCCGCCCCTGTTAATTTTTCCTGCAAGTGCAAATACCTTGGTTCCTTTGCTGTTTTCCGACCCGGTTCGATTAAAAGCCCCGGCTCCATTTCTTAAAATCCACGAAACCATTGAGAAGGTTTCCGTATTGTTGATCAGGGTTGGCATACCCCACAGGCCTTTTTGTGCCGGAAATGGCGGACGCATCTCAGGCATTCCCCTTTTTCCTTCAACAGAAGCGATCAGTGCAGTTTCTTCGCCGCAAACAAAGGCTCCCGCACCTTCAAAAATTCCAAGTTTAAATGAAAAGTCACTTCCCAGTATATGTTCCCCAATCAATCCATCTTCTTCACAAAATTTAAGTGCTTCGCGAATTCTTTTAACCGCCAGCGGATATTCGGCCCTGATATAGAAAATTCCTTCTGAGGCCCCAACTGCATAAGCACCAATCAATAAGCCTTCGATTACCCTGAAAGGATATGATTCAAGCAACATCCGATCCATAAAAGCACCGGGATCACCCTCGTCGCCATTACAGATAATATATTTCTTTGCAGATTTTTCTTTTTCCACCAATTGCCACTTTATGCCAGTCGGGAAACCAGCTCCTCCCCTTCCTTTCAAACCACTATCGATAATAATATCAATAATTTCCAGAGGCTTTAATTCTTGAAGGCATCGTTTAAAAGCCGAGAAACCTCCTAAACTCTTATACTCCTCTAAATCAGTTGGTTTGATCACGCCACGATATTCAGTGGCAATGTTCATTTGTTTGTTCAGGAACTCGGAAACAGGCGTATCCCTCCTATCACTTTCGTAGCGTGAAGTAGCTTTCGGAATTTCATCAAATACGATTCCTTCAAAATAATTGTAAAAATTACTTCTCAGTCGGTCAATCAGTTTAGTGGGCTTAAAATGTCTTTGAATCACCCCATTAACTTCATCTGCGGTAATTTTTGTATAAAATGTAGGGGCTTCACCGGGTTTATGAATTTCAAGCATCGGCACCTGGTTGCAAATTCCGACACAACCCACATGTTTTACATTCACGTTGATGTGGTTTTTATCCAGAATCCCTTCCAACTCCTCTTTCACCAATGCACTTCCACTTGCCACGCAGCATGATCCCAGCCCCAATCTGATTTCTCCCTGAATCTCTTTGGTTGATTTACCGAGACCTTTATATTCTTTTTTAGGATTTTTAGCAGATGACAGAAAATCAGCCAATATTTCAGGGACCTTCTCGGTTGTCAGGTGTCCATAGGTGATATCATCTATCTGAACAACAGGAGCGATGGTACAACAACCCAAACAGGCCACTTTCTCAATTGTGAAGCGTCCGTCTGCATCTGTATCATTGGCCGAATTATCAATTTTTAATTCCCTTCGCAATGCATCATAAACCTGCATTGCTCCCTTTACATGGCAAGCGGTACCAACGCAAACGCGAATGATGTGCTTACCAACCGGGTGGTGTCTGAATTGGGTATAAAATGTTGAGATTCCAAAAATCCGCGAAGCACTTATTTCGGTGTTCTTACAAAGATGATCCAGGGCCGCTTCGGGCAAATAATTGAATACAGCCTGTATATCCTGTAAGATCGGTATGGCTTTATCCACTGATTTTCCATGCTTAAGTATAAGCTGATCAACTTTCTCTATTATTTCTTTATCCATGCTATTCTGATCAATACTTAATTTCCATTTCCGATACAATACAGGTTTTCTTCCCCGCGAATAAATATTTTGCCATCTGCAAATGCAGGACTTGCGACGGCACCTTCACCCAAGGCAGCTTCTCCGATTAACTGGAACGTTTTATCGGCCTTGAAAATTTGCATAATACCATCCCTGTCAATGAGATACACTTTGCCTTCGGCGATGATTGGAGACGCATAAAAACCATTATCAAATTCATGCTCCCAGTATTTTTCGCCTGTTTTGGCATTATGACAAACCACTACCCCATAACTTGTTGCCACAAACAGCATATCATCGATGGCAACAGGGCTTGGCACATCTGACAGATAATCATAGTCTTCCCAAATAACTTCAGGTTGATTACCGCCTCCTATCGCAACCAGGCTGGCATATTCGTTTATGGCAAAAACAATTTCATTTGAATAAGCTACGGAGGGGCCAACTTCACCATAAATACAATCAAGTTTCCAGAGCTCTTTCCCGGTATGAACATCGTAACCAGCAACACTGGGATCCGCAATCAAAATAACTTCAGTATGGTTTTTACGCTCAGCGATGACGGGTGATGCCCAGGAAATTTTAACCTGACGCGGAGTGCTCCAAACTTCTTCACCCGTTTTCGTGGAAAGTGCCATCACTTTTGGCGAACGACCCTGATCATATTCAATAATTACTTTATCTTCATACACCTGCAAGGAAGATGAGTGTCCATAATGATTCTGTGGAAGGCCAAGATTCCTGGCCCACACCTGCGTGCCATTCATATCGATGGCAATGATATCTCCATTGGCGAAAATTGCGTAAACATTTATTCCATCTGTAGTAGCAGTTGGTGCAGCCAATCCGGTATCTTCTGTAACGTCAGGCGCATTTGCCGGTGAACCCGGGATATTTGTCACAGCCTTCTTCCATTTAAGTTCACCGGTATTTTTATCATAGCAGTAAACATACCTTGATTCTTCATCGGCACCGGTAACAAAAAGGCGGTCGCCCCAAATAATTGGCGAATTATATCCTTTATGATCCGTTTTAATTTTCCAAATCACATTCTTTCCTGTTGGTCCATCCCAATCAACCGGAATGTTTTTTTGGTAAGCGATTCCCAATCCGCCAGCCCCCCTGAAAGCAGGGTAATTTTTCCTGGCGTTTGAGGTAAATGCTGAAACCGAAGCAGTTTTGGGTTCGGCTTTTATTTGTTCAGATTCAGTTGAGCTGTTTTCTTTATATTCATCTGCTTTGGCTGGTATTTCAACAGCTTCTTCATTTTTTGTTTCTTCAATCTCTTCTTCTGAGGCAAGCGCGCCTGCAGATTTGATATTTGTCTTCATCTGATTGACGGTCTCTTCTTCTTCAACCGGATCAGCCGAAGCAGCAATTGCCGCTTCTTTAAATGTTTCCGACAATTTATCGTGCGTTAAAAATGCAAGTACCAAGGCTATCACCAGAATAGCAATGCCTCCGATTGAAATCCATTTTCGTGAAAGTTTTTTCCAAAGCTGATCCAATTCTGAAGAAGCATTTGGAATATCGGGCTCAACGGGTTTGGCAGCCTTAAGAATTTGCAAAGAAATTATCATTACTGCAAGGCTAATCAACAGAATGTAACCTCCGGTTCGCACCTGCCATTGATTGGTAAAATATGCTTTGCGCACCAGTAAATCCAAAGCCCTGATTTCATTTCTGAGTGCTTCATCATTGGGGTTTTCGCTCAGTCGTTGAACCAGCAAATTCACTGCTTCCGTATTCACCGGATCCAGCCGGTTCATTTGTATGTAATTGGCAATAATTAAAAAACATATGAGTAATGCAAAAAGCCCGGAGATCGTAGCAATCGATCGCCACAGTTTTACATTTACACCTCTATTACCATTGATTTCTGAATTCATAAATTATATTTTAAACTTTTTCATCTTTTTCAATCGGGCAATAATCAACACATCTTGCACAACTTAAACAGCTCCCTTTATTTGGGGTATAATCTGTTCTATATCGAATGATTGTTAATCGGGCCAGGGTCAATCCAAAAACCAAACCAATAAACCCGCCCAGAATCCAGCCGCCCGTATAAAAATCATGTACGATTTCAGCAGCTTCATTAAACAATTCGGCCCTGCTCTGACCCGAATCCCTGAATGCATCTATATCAATGCTTGTATCTTCATCGAGTACGGATGGATTTTCAAGTATAATACTCGCCAGTTTCACCTTTGGGTTCACTTTTGCAAGGGTTTCGTGGAAACTTGCCGTGGTCCAGCCACCAATAAAAATCAGGACAGGGATTAACAAGATCAGCCATGAATACCTGCGAACTATAACTTTTCTATCCTCAACCACTTTGGCTTCGACAGGTTTGTCGATTGCCCCAAAGGGACAAGAGTCCTCACATAAGCGGCATTGAATGCATACTGAAGGCGTAATGGTCAAATGTTTTTTTGAAAATCGACTTGTAAGGTTGAGTAAAACGCCGTAAGGACAGAAGAAACGACAATATGGCCTGCCAATAAATAAACTTATAATCAAAAATGCGCCTCCCATGGCAAACATCATAAAAGTGGCGTTAAATCTGAATATCCCAATAAATGGATCATATCTGCAAATAATAAAATCAGTGGAAGTTGCAGCATACAATACCGACAGGCCCAGATAAATATACGGGATCAGTCCCAGCACCGATTGAAGCCAGGTTTTCATACTTACGGGCCGGACAAGGAAAAAGTCCTGTATGGCACCCAACGGGCAAACTGCAGCGCAGAATGTCCGTCCATAAAACAATGAAAATATGAGCGGTGCAACAAAAAAAATGACGACCGAATATGGAATTTGGTAATCGGGATTGAATATGGCCAGGACGATATTTTGAATGGAGCCCACTGAACAAACGCATCCTTCACGAAAAAAGCCAAAATAAATGATTGAAAAGATTGACATCCAGAAAACACCGAGCCTGGAGCGTTTTTTGATGACCAGCCAGCTAACGATTGATAAACTTGCGAGTAACACAAAAATATCCAGGTATTCAAGAATGGGTGCACGCGGATCGGGGGTTAAAGTAGG
>CAYNTB010000127.1:5307-6617 GCA_964399905.1 uncultured Bacteroidales bacterium
ACCAAGGCATGTTTATTCCCCGGAGCAATCAGAACCTGCCCCCTCAATACAGACCGGTTCTGGTCGGCTTCCCTTACACCAACCTTACAGACTGAGTTCAACCTACGGGCAAAGGCAGCAGTAAATTGAAGCCCTGCAAAAATTAAGAACAATAGAATATAAATTCGTTTTTTCATTAAAATCGCTCCCAGATTAAATTTTTAATGCTTCGCCACCGAAACCCTTAAACAAGTATGGATCGTTCGCTGGCACCCTTGTAAATGCGTCAGAGGGACAAACCCTGGCAATGGAACATTCGTTACAGTTCACACATAAACTATGGTTCACCTGCAATTGCATCGAACCATTCCCAAATGAGCCACATCCTTTCACACATTTTCCGCATCCGATGCATAAATCTTCGTCGATGTGATACTCAAAAAAGGGCTCTTCAATAAATTTACGTTGGGCATAATTGATTTTCGGCAGCGGTTGAACGGTCTTTGGCTTCAGGCCTGAAATATCCGCCACAAAGATCGCAATAACCACACATATCGTAAACATGCATGCATTTTACAGCTGAAGGGGTTAATACACAATCTGTTGCACAACGTCCACATTGAACACATTTGGAGGCATCCAATTGCCAAACCATTTCAGTTCCCAGGGTGTTCTTGGCCAAAATACCTCCCAGACCTCCGATTCCAACCAACAGAGAAAACCTGATTCCATTGTGAATGAAATCCCTTCTGTCAATTTTCTTTTGTGATTTATCTTCTGACATTATTTAGCCGGTTTTTGTTCTGATTGTTCCTTATATTTTTTTGCTTCGGATAAATTACATGATTTTAATTCCTTACAATTTTTGCAAATAAAATCGAAATCGCAGGCTTTTCCGGAATCCGGTTTAAGCAGCAAATATCCGCCTCCAGCAACGATCCCTACAGCTATCAATCCCCTGCCTGCATTTTTTATAAATGTCTTTCTATCCATTTTATCTTATTTCTCAATATATCCAAAAATCCTGACCAGTCCTTTTTTGGGATCAGAAATATATATCTGATCTTTTGAATTAACGGCTAAATCAAGATCGGTAGTTCCTGCAATAAATTCGTCAGGACCGGCAACCACACATTTAAACTCACCGGTTTGTAAGTGAATTTTAACTCTTTCGATCCCTTTTTCGCTGGTTACAAAGGAACCGTCAGACAACATCGCAATATGAGATGGATTGCAGCATCCACTAAAACCATCCAATTGCATGGAAACTCTTTGCCATCTGGACATCAAAGTTCCGTCCGGGCGGTACGATTCAAACTGATGCATACCCG
>CAYNTB010000128.1:0-6601 GCA_964399905.1 uncultured Bacteroidales bacterium
AGCTGGTGCATCACTTAATCCAATAATCTGAATAAATATAAAAAAATATTTAAAACCACACAAATCTGATTATCAAAACCATTGGGGTTATTCAATGGGACATCCTCAAGAGGGTATCATCCCAATAATTTTTTCTTCCCTTATATCTGTATTTCTTAACCAAACAGCTGCAACATATACAAAATAAAGGGGAGGCTTATCAGGCTGATAATATGCGAGAGCGAAAAGTTTTTCATGGCCAGTTCATCATCGCCACCGAATCTTTTTGCCAATAATACCAATATGGCCATACAGGGCATGGCCGATTCAAGAATCAGGGTGGAAAAAGCAACAGTATTCATTTCAACATTTAATACACTAAATATTGCATTGAATAAAAAAATGAAAAATACCGGCAGCAAAAACATTTTATTAAAACTAAGCACATAAACACTTGCAGACTGGATCACACTTTTAATCTTGGTTTGGGCCAATAAAACACCAATGTAAATAATCGCCAGATATAAGGTGGTTCCACCCAATCCTTTGAGGGGTGCATTAACGATTTCGGGCAAACGAATACCAAGCACCATCATCAGCAAACCAACAATTAAAGCAATAATATTCGGATTGATCAGTTTTTTAAGGTTTTTTAATCCCTTTTCTTTGGTAGCCGGATTGAGCTTATAAACGCCATAGGTCCACATAATGGTATTAATGGACAGTTGATACAGGGCGGCGTATAAAATGGCCTCACCGCCCGGAAATAAGGCATCCAGCAGCGGAAATCCCAGGAATACAATATTACCGAATGCCGTATGCAATTCATGAATGGCTGCCTGTGGTGTTTCAAACTTAAAGAGCCTGGCCGAGATTCTTCCCAATAACAGCTGAAAAAACAAAATAAGATAGGCCCCAAAAAATACAAGGCTCCCGTTATGAAGAATTTCGGCTGTAAATTCAAGACTTGATAACTTCGTAACGATCAGTAAGGGAAGCGTAATATAAAAAACCAGTTTTTCAATAACTTCCTTTGCTGAATTTTGGAGAATTTTAAATCGGTATGCAATGATTCCGCACAACGCAAGAATACCCAAAAAAGCAATCTGGTGAATAATGGTGGCAAATCCCATAGGTAAGTTTATTAAGTGAATTGCAAATTTAATGAAGCTTATCAGAATATCAAGATTGTTCGTTAAACATAGCCTGATATGCCAATCAAATGATGTTCATAAAGCCTGATTTGTGGAATTATTTAATAAATCATATCTTTGTTTGCCTTGATAATATTATTAATTGCAAATAAAATTCTTTAAACATGAAACATTTTCCCCGATTAATTCTTTTAATGGTTGCTGTTTTAATAAGCACCCAAACTTTTGCCTTAAAGAAAAAAGTAACAATTAGTGCTTCTCAAAACGATGCTGACATTTATGTTGACGGTCAGCTAATGGGTAATGGTCAACTTGATGTGGTTATCTTAAACAATAGCTGTGTAACTGTGAATGTTGTTAAAACAGGATATTTGGTTGAACAGTTAACTTTTTGTAACAAAAAATCAGCTTCAAAACCGCCAAAAACTTATTATGTTGAAATGAGAAGAGATGATGCTTTCGACGCTTCAATCCAAACAGATATTGCAAACGTTGATATCAATTTATCATCTAATAAAAGCGAGGAAGAAACCTGGAAACTGATCAGCCAGATTATTATGTCGTATTTTGATGTAATCGAAGTTACCGACCGTGAAACAGGTTATTTACGTACCTCATGGGTTGTTCAAACATTTAAGCAAAATACAATCAGAACAAGGGTCA
Source organism: uncultured Bacteroidales bacterium (assembly GCA_964399905.1). Classification (GTDB taxonomy): domain Bacteria; phylum Bacteroidota; class Bacteroidia; order Bacteroidales. The sequence continues at coordinate 1,797 of CAYNTB010000128.1, forward strand.
TCGTAAAATTAGGCTCAAGCAATCCACTTACATACAAAGTTAAACTGGTAAGCGAACAATCAGGCAGGGCTGCCACCAGCGTCAAAAGTGATGAACTTTTCAAGGAATGGGATCGCGTACTCAGAAAATATCAGAGTGTATTGGATGAACTTCAGAACCGTTTGTAAAAGAGGGATTCTAAACCCACAAGCAGATAAAAAAACCCACTTTTCAGTGGGTTTTTTTTATTTCTCAATTTTTAACAAATTACCTTCATAATACATCTCTTTCTTATGAGGCACCAGGTCTTTTGAATCAGCTACTTTTTCATAATGCATGCGGGGCTCATATGATTTAAATTGAGCCACTCCTGCGATGGCATCCAGTGCTGCTTTAAGCATGGGTTCGTTCTCATCCCCAAACGGCAATAAGTTGGCAATGTCTTCTTCCGCATAAAAATTCGGGGCAAAACCATCTACATAATCACTTACACCAAGCGAATTGGCAATTTTTAGGGTGATTGGCTGCAGGGCCCATTTATGATTTGGATTTAAATTCCCAAAATCATCATAATCTTTAATGGTAAACGAACCCACATATTTTCCATGGGTATTTTCTCCAACCAAAACAACATCGATATATGGTTTAAGCCCGTTAATTACGAGTTCGCTGGCCGAAGCAGAGCCACTGGTAGTAATGATATAAACCCGATTCAGGTTCAGTGAATTTATTGGCACATTTGCCGCACCATCCTGTCCGGCTATCGTACTTTCAAACCGGTCGTTAAAATATTCCGCACCGTATTTGTTTCTGAAATATTCATCCAGCTTGTCGTTATATTGCGTAACACAATAAATCTGATTGGTGTAGGTTCCATAAATCATGCTTGCCAGATAGGTTGAGGTTAAAATTGAACCGCCACCGTTATACCTGAAATCAAGTATAAGTTCCTGTACGCCGGCATTCTTAAATTCACCAAAGGCATCGTTCATGGCATTGTTATAGCTTGAGGTAAAAGCATTATAAACCATATACCCGATTTTTTTACCGCCCTGTTCAAATATTTTTGTGTAATGTATCGGATTTTCATGTACTTCCACGGCTACTAACGACACCGTCCGGCTATTGGGTATCACCGTATTGTTTACAATATCGGCAAATCCAATCTCAAATGCATCCCTGCCAAAGAGTAGGGAAGAATAATTGCTCAGGTTCAGCTGTTGCGAATCAATTTTTGTAAAAATATCTCCCCGTTTAATCCCCGCATTATCAGCAGGAGTGCCGGGTACGACATACTGAACATAACCAAGAACAAGATCGGTGCTGTATCTTACCAATCCGTACTCAAATCCCATCGACAAAGTGATGCCCTGGAATGAATTCTCCAATGCCACATAATCATCCACGATCCACGACCATTTGTCGATCACATCCGGTTGGTAGAGTAGGTCTTCAAAAAGGGCATCATGATCTGCATGATAATTATTTAAAAATGCCCACAAATCGGAAGTCTTTAAAAAGCGGTTATCGGCCAGATCCGGTACATTTCTATACCATAAATAATACAAATTCATATTGTACCATATAAACTGGTCGATTTCGTTTGCCTCCGCAACTAAGGTATCATTTGGATCATCGTTATCATCAATTGGATCTGCTCCTTTATCCTTCTTACAGCCACTCAACACAATTATAAAAGCTGCCATCATATACAGAAAAAGCAGGCTTATCTTATTTTTCTTCATATTAAAATTATTTATTGATCTGCAAAATTATAATAATTTATAGCTTCTGTACAATATTATTTATACAGAACTGCCTCTGATTGCAATTATTGTACCAGTGTTTAAAAAAGAAAATCCAAACTAAATCGCTATGAATCACAAATTCGTAGATTTTGTTGATGGATGAAATTCGTTTAGGAAATACCAAAATTCAATGATACAAATCACAAACAATTTTCAATACCCAAACCTGAAAAAACGTCTATACTCCTTTGAAGGTATTTGGAATTTGCTTTTTGGGGGTTATTTGATTTTTGTTAGTGTAAATTGTTATTTCATAAATGTTTTCGGATATTAAAATTTCGGTAATTGAATTGTAGGGTTTCGACCATTAACCTGATACCAAAAATTACCAGGTAACATAATTAATGATAAAGTCTTCGCTTTTATAATCCCGGATTACATGTTGTTGCGCATTTTCAGCTTCCTGCCTGGTGAGATAACCGACAGAGACCCTGTGACCGCCCATTACTTCGGGCCAGTCATGAACCTCCTTTGCAATAAGGTTGTTAAAAGTGCGCTGAAGTTTATAAGGTTCCTGAATGTAATGAATGTTGCTCATAAACATATTGTAGTGATTATTGGAAACTGATCCGGGAACTCTAATCGTTCGGTTTGGAGGATTACAGTAGCAAGAGGACCAGACAAAATAATAATATGGTTCCTTTTTGATATAGTCCATTGAGGTTGAGATCCATAAATTGGAGGCAGCCTGAACCGGTTTGGGTTTAATCTCAATATCGGCTTCATTCCGGTAAAGTTTTGCTTCAAAATCGTAGCAGTCATCCATACCGATGATGAAAATCTCTGCATCACAATCATTGTCGTAATCGGCCCAATAAGCACCACCCAAATAAACACCCGGCAAATCTGCATAGGTATCCGTAAAAACAAATTTACCATCGTTTCTATAAACGCGTGTTGTAGGCCCGAATACACTTTCGCCACTTACCAGTAAATCTATATCATCGTCACAATCATAATCCATACATTGAACATTGCCCGATCGCATTCCAAGAATTGAATTTCCAACTTCAGTGAATCCATCACTTCCATCATTCCGGTATAAATATGAAGCCAGTTGATAATAATTATTTTCGCCACTTACAAATATGTCCAAATCTCCATCTCCATCAAAATCGGCCCACACCGCTTTCCCCGACTTAACGCCCTGTAAGGCAATATTCGAATTTACAAAATTTGTATTGTTAACATTTTGATAAACGATCGTATAGGCCAGACCTTCCCTGGTTTCTCCGCAAATCAAAAAATCAGCATCCTTATCACCATCATAATCGCCCCAACTTACTGATCCGCCATATAATGGAATGAGATCTGCTCCAAGATCTGAAAAATTTGAATTTTGATTGTTTTTATAAACTTTCGTAATAATTTGTCCATTCGATTCTCCACAGATAACGATATCCAGTTTACCGTCTCCGTTAAAATCACCCATATCAACGGCTCCGTCCCTAACCGCCAAAACTTGCGGATCATATCCTGAAAACTTTCCCCAACCATTGTTTTGATAGATTCGGGCAACAATTTCACCTCTATTGTTTTCTCCGGTAATAAACAAATCCATATCCCCGTCTTTATCCATATCTTCCCAATCCATGGCCGAACGGTACATATTCATGATACCCGAACCCTGTTGAATAAAATTCCCTTTTTTATCATTCAGATACAGACTGGTTTCAACAATTTTCTGATTGGCACTGAAACGCTCGCCGGTGGTAATCAAATCATGATATCCGTCTCTGTTCACATCAACCCAGGCCGAATTACTTTCAATCAAGCCGGTTGTATTGGTATGAATATATACATATGGCTGAGCCCAAACTCCTGTACTTACGAAACAAATTAAAATAAATACTTTAATTACTTTCATATGGTGCACCCTTTATTCGAAAATCATTTATTAATAGATATTTACAAAATAAAAACTAAAACAGATAACTCTCATAAAATTTAGAACAATTTATTTACATTGAATTGTTTAAAAGTTTAAAAATTTAATTTAATTTTGTGAAAAATTTCACAATAAGGACAAAACAATGAAACTAACTCATATTGAACACATTGGAATTGCTGTTGGTAATTTGGAACAAGCTATTTCATATTATGAAGAGGTGCTGGGTTTAAAATGCTATGCCATTGAAGAGGTGAAGGATCAAAAAGTTAAAACTGCATTTTTCAAAATAGGCGAAACCAAAATTGAACTTTTAGAGGCCACTGAAGCTGAAAGCCCCATTTATAAATTTATCGAAAAAAAAGGGGAGGGGGTTCACCATATTGCTTTTGCAGTTGATAACATTGAAGAAGCCCTGGAAGAAACAGAGCGTAAAGGAATTAAATTGATCGACAATAAAGCCCGAAAAGGAGCAGAAGGTTTAAGTATTGCTTTTTTGCATCCCAAAAGTACCATGGGCGTTTTAACCGAATTTTGTGAACATAAATAAAAATTGAATCAATGGCTATTGAAGATAAAATTCAGGAATTACTTAACAAAAGAGAAGAAGCACGGCATCACCCCTGTCCTCGAAATCTGGTTCAGAGTTGGCTGGGTTTATCCTGGTGTTCGTGAGCGGTACCCTTAGATCATCCCAGTAAGTATCTGAATATTCTATATCATCTACCACCAATCCTGAGTCTGCCTGAGATATAGTGTTCAACCTCTTCAACCCCTCATTGAATAAACCATAGGCTACCTGCCTACTATCCCCACCCATATTGTTAGGATCGGACCCAATAACAGCCGCAGTGTCCAGGACCTGACCACTCAAACTGAATGATATAACCAGAGATAACGCTATGAATAATAGTCTAATTTTCATTGTCTTCCATATTAAATGGTAACACATCTTCAATCAAATCATCAGTGGCTTCTTTAGGATCTATCTTAGTAGCTACATATGCGGTTGTCAGGATCAAAGCTATCAAACAGCCTGCCAGTATAGCAGCAAGCCTACCAGGGTTCCTATGAGCCCACCTGGTTACCGTGGTCTGATCCTCCAGCTTACATATCCTGTGATTCCTTAT
>CAYNTB010000129.1:0-6582 GCA_964399905.1 uncultured Bacteroidales bacterium
TAACTATTTTTAAATTCTAATTTATATTTATTCATTATTATTTTTTGATGCCAAAGGCAGCCATATCTTAAATGTGGTGCCCTCTCCAATTTTTGATTCGAAATCAATTTTACCTTCATGTTTGTCTATTATTTTCTTAACAATATCCAATCCGATTACACTGCCTTCACCCGCTATTTTTGTGGTAAAGAATGGTTGAAAGATTTTTTCGCGTAAATGTTCAGGAATACCACTTCCTGTATCTGAAACATTAATCATAACACCTTCGCCATCAATATCTGCCGAAATTGTAAGCTTCCCTTTATTATTCATGGCCTGGAGTGAATTATGAAAAAGATTGGTCCAAACCTGATTGATCTCATCCGGGTAACAATATACTTTTGGGATCGGTTTAAAGGCTTTAATGACTTCTACTCCATGTTTAATTTGGTTATGGTAAAGTGTCAAAACGGTTTCGATGCCATCAATAATATCCGATTCAATCTTTTCTCCAATATAATCACGATGTGCAAACTTTTTGAGGGCAAAAACAACTTTTGATGCTTTGCTTACAGCCATATTGATATTTTGGGTGTTTTTTTTCAATGAAATAATATTTCTTGCATTTGAAAGCACAAATGGAGCATTCTGGCTGGATAGCAACGGAATGATCTCGTCGAGATTGTCATTGATTTTCATGTAGATAAGCATTTCCGCTATTTTATCTGCTTCGGTAATATTTTTTTCTTCAAGTTTTTTAACCAGTTCTCGTTTCAATTGCCGCCGCTCCTTCGATGTTATTTCCTGGGAAATCGAATCAGCCAATTTTGTAAGCTTCAGATAAAATTTTAGATCTTCTTTAGTCATTGAAGTCAACAGTTTTGGCAGATTGTCAATTGCGGTATTCAGGGCATCCGACATATTCCCAACCGATGCATTGATTGCACCAAGCGGAGTGTTTATTTCGTGGGCAATTCCGGCAATCAACTGGCCCAGTGCTGCCATTTTTTCGGATTGAATAAGTTGAGACTGCGTCTCCTGCAGTGAATCAAGCGTTGTTTGAAGTTCTTCCTTTTGGGTACTTAATTCAATATTGGTAACTTTTAGCTCTTGGGCCACTCTTTTCCGTTCAATCGACAAACTGATCTGGGTTGAAATGATTTCCAGAACCCTGGCATCATCTTCGTTATATGCATTTTCATCTTCATAGCTTTGAACCGAAACAACCCCGATAATTCTATTTTCAATTAATAATGGCACTCCGAGCCATATTTTTGATAATGAGCCTTTGTAAACCAACTCTCCTTTTTCTGCAAGTTCCTTCTTCTTTTCGATGTTTGCCAGCAGCGATTTTTTGTTTCGGATCACATAACTTGTAAGGCTTTTACCCAGAGGGTAAGGTTCAATTTTATCCTTGTCATTGATGAAGAATGGGAAGCTGATCATTTTTGTCTGATCGTCGTACAGTGCAATGTAAAAATTTTGGGTGTCCACTAGTTTGTGAAGCTCATCCTTGATGATTTGAATCAGGTTTTCTAAATCATCACTTAAAAGAACCGCATTCGAAATGTTCTTTGTAATTTCCTGAATAAGCTCAGATCGTTTACGCACTGTAATGTCTTCAAAACTTTCGATGCCACCGATAATATTTGAATTGGCATCCCTTAAGTAATCGACATTTTTCATGATGGTTAATATGCGGCCACTTTTTGTCTTAATCGTACACTCCCGGTTTGTAATTGGTTTTTTTATTGAATCGTCATATAAGCCACAATTGTCTGTGCACGGAGACAGCGCGAATTTATGGCATTCAGCTCCGATGGTTTCAGCTGCCGTCCATCCGCTAATGGATTCAGCTTTTTTGTTCCAGGAAGTAATTCGTTGGTCTTTGTCGACGGTAAAGACAGCACTCGGAACCACCGACAGAATTCTTTCGGCATAATCTTTTTCTTCCTTGAGGTTTTCTGATGCTTTTTTCCTTTCAAGTGAAAGGCTGATCTGATTTGATATAATTTCTAAAATATGTCTGTCTTTATCATTATAGGCATTGAGGTTGTTATAACTTTGAACCGCTAAAACACCGAAAACTTTTTCTTTAGAAAACAAAGGAACACCGAGCCATATTTTTGATCTTGTGCCTACAAATTTAATGATTCCCTTTTCAACCATTTCTTCCTGCAAGGTTTCGTTGGCCAATAATGATTTTTTTGTTTTAATCACGTGCCCTGTCATGGTTTGTGCAATAGGGAAAGATTGAATATCATCATTTTCATCCGCAAGAAATGGGAGGGTACACATATCCTTTTCTTCATCATACATTGCGATGTAAAAATTCTGGGTGTCCAGTATTTTGCTTAATTGATCCCTGATAATAACGATTAGCTCTTCCAGGTCTTCGCTGGTCATTGCAGCATTTGAAATGTGGGCCAATAATTCCTGAATCTTTTCGTTGCGTTTCCTTTCGGTGATTTCGTGGGCAATGCCTTCGATAAAGATAACATTCCCTGATTTATCAAAAACCGGAACTTCCAGAATCTCAAAGTCTTTTTTATGATTGTGTTTATCCTTAATTTCAATTTCGAAAGGGGCCTGTTTTTTACCTTTCTGATTCTTTTTTGTAAATTCAATGGCACTTTCGTTTTTTGGATGATCTGTTAAATAAGGGTTAATTCCAAATTCAACTTCTTTTGGCTCATAACCTAATAAGGTTTTTATTGATGGGCTCACATAAATATATTTTCCGTCCAGCTGTTGAGAATAAAAAAAGTATTCATCTTCGAGGTTCTCAATCAGCCTTCTGGTTTTTCTTTCACTTTCCTGCAAGTCATAATTCATGGCTTGCATTTCATCATTAATGGCCCTGATCTCTTCATTTTGTTGTTCAATTTCTTCATTCTGTAGCTGAAGCTCTTCATTGCCATGTTGAAGTGCAATGGTCCTTTCTTCAATTTTATCCTGCATCGTTGCATGAAGGTGAGCAACAGTATCAGCCATTTTATTGAATAAAAGTGCAAGCTTCCCGATCTCATCATTACTTGCTACTTTGGCCCTGACCTTGAAATTTTTCGATGAAAAATCATGAATAGCTTTGGTGAGCTCAGATAATTGTTTACCAAATGAATTGCTGATAAACATTGTTAGAATAATGACGATGGCCAGTATTATCACTGATAAAAGTAAGCTAACAATCACCTGTTTGGTAAGTGCAGCATAATAGGTGTTTAAATTAACAGAGGTGCATACCACCCAATTCGGTTCGGTGATATAAGTATAATATGTCAGGTATTTTTCTGAGCCGCCTGTTTTAGCGGCTTTTTGGAATTGAATAATTCCCTGTGTTTCACCACCAGTAATTAATTCCTTTAATTCTTCAAGTGGCGGAATTTCTTCTGTTACGATTTGAGAACCAGATTGAAATAAGATTTGTCCGTCTAAACTTAAGATGGAAGTAATTAAACCATTGGTGTTGTTTAAGTCGTTAAATTCAGGGTCAAGTTTATAGTTGTGAAAAGATGAATCGTTTAAATTGTAATTCTCTCTGACTAATGTTGTGATGCTATTTGTAACATTCTCTAAATCGGATGTAAGGCGTGATCTATAGCTTTTTTCCTGTAAATAAATATTAATTGTGATACTTGCTGTTATAAAAATCAGCAGAGAAAAGATAAGAATGAGATAAATTTTATGGATGTATTTTAAATTACGCATCGATCAGAGTTTTAAATAAGAGGCAGAAAAAATTGATAGTTGTTTTCGTTAATAATTTGGTTAAAAGTATTACTTTTGCACAGCTTTTGAATTTATACGGGATGTGGCGCAGTTGGTTAGCGTGCTGGTCTGGGGGACCAGAGGCCGTGAGTTCGAGTCTCACCATCCCGACTGTTTACTCAAGGAACTTTTGAAGTAGTTCGAAGAGCTGTTCTTTATGAACAGGTTTCTCAATATAATCGTTACACCCTGCATTAAGAGCTTTTTCTCTATTCCCGTCAAAAGCATAAGCTGTATGCGCGATGATCGGAATTTCCGGTCGAAAGGTTCTGATTTTCTTTGTCACGTCAAGTCCGTTGATATCTGGTAGCCTGATGTCCATTAATATCAGGTCAATTTTTTTGTTCTTTTTACAAATGTCAATGGCCTCAAAACCGTTTTTTGCCCGAATGGTTACTAAACCCCAAATCCCTAATAAAAATTCGAGCAACTGAAAATTAGAATCCTGGTCCTCGGTAATCAGGATGGTTTTTTTAAATTGTTTTAAATTTTTAATATCCATTTTAATTAAATCTTTATTAATAATCGATCATTTAGTTGTTAAATTTTAACTTAAATATCACATAATCAGGAGTATAATATTTACAATATTAATTTATTAAGATATATCATTAATTTTCACAAGTATATAGGCAAAATACCTATTTGGATTAAGATTTATGCCTAAGCCAAAGTCAGACTAATTGAAAAAAATGTAACTTTGTAGCAATTAATGGTGCTTATTTAGTTAATAGGGAATCCTGTGAAATTCAGGAGCTGTCCCCGCAGCTGTAAGCCCGATGATGATTCAATATCCACAATGCCACTGTTCATTAATAAGGATGGGAAGGCTATTGAGTCAGGGCGAGCCAGAAGACCTGCCATTGATTTGTTTCGTAGCTTTCGGGACGAAAGGCGAAGAATGGATCAGTATAATTTTCTGTGTTCTATCTTCACAATCACCGTTTGTTACGAATGATTACTTCATTAATCATTTGTAACATGTATATTAAGAAAATAGGAGTCGTATTATTGATTATGGTTTTTGAACTGACGGTAAATGCGCAGGTTCAAAAAACCGATACGATTTATACCTTTAAAGAAATTGTGATTCGCTCAAGTCGCCTGCAAAATTTTGCAGTCGGATCAAGTCTGCAAAAAATTGATTCATTATCGCTTTCGAATTATTTTCACCAGTCTTTTTCGGATTTGTTAAATGCGCAAAGCCTGTTAATGTTGAATTCATACGGCTCCGGGGGTTTGTCAATGCCTTCGGTCAGGGGAGGGGGAGGAACACATACTGCCGTCATCTTGAATGGGGTTAATATTCAGAGCCCGATGAACGGTAGTTCAAATATGGCCCTGTTGCCGGCCAATCTTTTTGGAAGGGTTGATATTCAATATGGAGGATCAGGAACCTTGTTTGGGAGCGGAGCCATGTCGGGTGCCATCCATCTTGAATCACCTGATTTATTTCAACAAACAAATCAGATGAAGTTTTCATTTGCTACCGGCAGTTTTGGCCTGAAAAATTATAATGCATCCGCAAAAATCGGGAACGAATCACTGGCAAGCTCCTTTCAGTTTTATCAACACAAATCTGAAAATGATTTTAAATATCATAATGTTGCCAAATACCAAACCCCTGTCGAAAGCCAAACCAATGCCGGTCTGAATCAATCCGGGTTTTTTAATCAAACCAAAATCAAAACAAGCAAATCTTCTGATCTCAGTTCTTTCTTCTGGTATCAGAAATTTGACAAGGAACTTCAAACACTGATGACCGCCAGTGATACAAGTCGGGCTAATCAAACTGACCAGAACATCTATGCCATCCTAAGATGGCAACAATCGGCATCTCAAATGAGTCTTTCTGCAAAATCGGCCTTTATCAACGATATCCAAAAATTTGTCAATCCGGTTTTGGCCGAACCAATCACGAATAACCGTGCTCTTTCTATCATCAATGAAATAGAAATGAAATGGATGCTTGGCGAAAAGCAAATGCTGAATGCCGGTTTAAATTATACATACGAGGAAGTAAGTTCAGAAGGCTACCGGAGCCTGGCCAACAGAAACCGGATTTCGTTTTTTTTATCGCATAAGTGGCTTAATTTGTTCGATAAGCTTGATATTGTCAACAGTTTAAGAAAAGAAATTGTTGATTTGGGAGTTCTTCCATTGGTGTATTCCATGGATTTAAATTACGCGCTTACAAATCATATCGACGCACATGGGAATGTTTCTAAAAATTACAGCCTGCCTTCATTGAATGATTTGTTTTGGCGGAGTGAAACTTTTGTAAGCGGCAATCCGGACTTAAAAGCTGAGTCGGGCTGGAGCGGTGAAATTGGCTTTTCCGAGCATATACATGCCACCCAACCATCAATTGTTCTTGAACAAAATTTTTACACTTCAACCATCAACGACTGGATTGTTTGGCTGCCTGCTGAAATGGGAGTTTGGAAACCTGAGAACAAGAAAACCGGGAGATCGCAAGGCCTGGATTTGGGCTTAAAAATTGAACAAGACTTAAACAGATCAAGCCTGCAATTGAATGTGAAATATAATTGGAACTCATCAACATTCAACGAAGGTGAATCGGAAGATCTGCCAATGATATATGTTCCTAAAAGTATTTTATTGATTAATGTTGTTTCTCAATTCGAAAAGTGGAACCTGTCCTATGATCATAAGTTTGTAAGTAGAAGATTATATGATCATACACATTATTTAGCGGCCTTCCATTTGGGAAATTTAATGTTGAATTACAGTGTCGAAATTTTTGGACAACCCTTAAGCCTGGCATTAAGAATAAACAATGTCTGGAATGTGGATTATCCGATAATGGCTTGG
>CAYNTB010000130.1:0-6582 GCA_964399905.1 uncultured Bacteroidales bacterium
AATTAGGGGCCCAGTCAATGGATGATGAAGTGCTAAAAAAATCGAAACGCGGGCATACCGTTTCCGATACCTTGCAGGCCGCTAAAATGATCCGCGATTCCGGTTTTATGCTTGGCTTGCAAATGATGATCGGATTTCCTGGAGACAGCAAAGAAAAAGCCATTTATACGGCCCGAAAAATTATTGAAGAAAAGGCTGAAAATACAAGGATTTACCCAACCCTGATCATTAAAGGAACGAATCTGGAACAACTTTTCATGGAAGGGTAATACCAACCGCTGACCATCGAAGAGGCCATTGACTGGTCCGCTGACATCCTGGAAATTTTCGAAAAATCTTCCGTAAAAATTTTAAGGGTCGGATTGCACCCTTCTGAAGGATTGCTGGATGGTTCGGATTTGGTTGCGGGCCCCTTTCATCCTTCATTCAGGGAGCTATTGTTAACAGAAATCTGGCACAAAAAATTGCGCAATATTAATTGTATTGGCGATCATCTAAATATTGCCGTAAATCCCAAAGAACTCAATTACGCCATTGGCTACGAATCAAAAAATAAAAAGTGGCTGAAAACAAAATTTAAAAAGGTTCATTTTATTACAAATACAGTTTTGACGAACAGAAATTATGAGGCTCATTGTTATTGATCAAAAAATCCCACAAAAGGCAAAACCCAAACTTGCGGAATAGGGGAAATTGATTGAATTAAAAACAAATGGAATAACCTACGATGCCATTTCGGGACATCCGGATGTTTTTATCTGCCAGATTGATGATCAGATTATTGTAGCCCCGAACCTTCCATCAGAGTATAAATCGGCACTTTCGGCTGCAGGGATTGTTTTTTCAGAAGGCAAATACCCGCTTGGTTCAAAATATCCGCAAACTGCAAAATATAATGTCGTTTCAATCGATGATTATTTGATACACAACTTTAATTATACCGATGAATTGATTTTGAATTTCTCGAAGCAAAAAAAACAAATTCAGGTGGAGCAGGCTTACACCCGATGCAGTTTAATTGCACTTGGACAAAATCGGTTTATTACTTCCGATAAAGGAATAGAGAAGCAATTAAAAAAATATAATCTGGATGTTTATTATGTAAATCCGGAGGGAATTGAATTGCCCGGTTTTAAAAATGGTTTTATTGGCGGATGCGTCGGTTTACAGTATGATCAATTGTTTTTAGCAGGAAGCCTGAAGCATTATCCGGCAGGTGAATTATTACAAAAAAAACTAAGTGACTGGAATATCAAACTTATAGAACTATACGATGGGCCTTTATTCGATGGAGGTGGAATTCTCTTTCTTTAAAATCAACATTATTCATTTTCTCAGTCTTGACATTCATTGACATTCGGTGGACATTCAATAGTTATACGTTTTAATATATGGTTATACGTTGTTATTTATTGTTATTGGGTTATTTTGATTTGAACATCTTTGAATTAGATTGAACAATCTTGAACCATTTTAAACCCAATCAGATGAAAAATATAGCAATTGATAAGTGATATATTCAACCTCAAGCATAACCTCAGTTATTAATTTTGTATTTTCGCAAAAAATTCAATAAACTAAAAGATATTAAGATGTTGCGTACACACACTTGCGGCGAATTAAACATGGCCCATGTTGGCCAGAAAACAACGCTGAGCGGATGGGTTCAAAAATCAAGGGATTTGGGAGGCATGACTTTTATCGATCTTCGCGACCGGTATGGGATCACCCAATTGGTTTTTAATATGGATACCGATAAAGAACTTTGCTTGCAAGCCCGAAAACTGGGTCGTGAGTTTGTGATCCAGGCGAAAGGTGAAGTGGCCGAACGCAGCAATAAAAACCTGAAAATGCCCACCGGCGAAATTGAAATCATGGTCGGTGAATTGAAAATACTGAACAAATCGAAAACACCACCTTTTACCATCGAAGACGAAACCGATGGCGGCGATGAGCTCAGAATGAAATACAGATATCTCGATCTGCGCAGAAATCCTTTAAAGAAAAACATGGAACTTCGGCACCGCATGTCGATTGAGACCCGAAAATACATGGATTCGCAGAATTTCTTTGAGATCGAAACCCCATATCTGATCAAATCAACGCCCGAAGGTGCCCGCGATTTTGTGGTGCCCTCACGAATGAACAGAAACCAGTTTTATGCGCTGCCGCAATCACCGCAAACTTTTAAACAATTATTAATGGTGGCCGGTTACGATCGTTATTATCAATTGGTAAAATGTTTCAGGGATGAAGATTTAAGGGCCGACCGCCAACCCGAGTTTACCCAAATCGATTGCGAAATGGCTTTTGTTGAACAGGAAGATGTTTTGAATACATTCGAGGGCCTGGCAAAACATTTATTCAAAGAAATTAAAGGAGTTGAGGTGGAAGAATTTCCACGAATGACTTATGCCGATGCCATGAAATTTTATGGCAGCGACAAACCTGATTTGCGCTTCGATATGAAATTTGTGGAGCTGAATGATGTAGCTCAAAACAAAGGATTCCAGGTATTCGACCAGGCCGAACTGGTGGTTGGGATTTGTGCGGAAGGTTGTGCCGAATATTCGCGCAAACAACTCGATCAGCTGACTGATTTTGTGAAAAAACCCCAAATCGGGGCCAAAGGTTTGGTTTATGTAAAATGTAATGCTGACGGTACATTCAAATCATCAGTTGATAAGTTTTTTGATCAGGAAGCATTAAAATCCTGGGCCGAAAAATTTGAAGCAAAGCCGGGCGATTTATTGCTGGTATTATCTGGTGAAACAGAAAAGGTTCAAAAGCAATTGGGCGTATTACGACTTGAAATGGCTGATCAGCTGGGGCTTAAAGATTCAAATATTTTTAAACCGCTATGGGTGGTTGATTTTCCGTTATTGGAATGGGAGGAAGAAACAAACCGCTTCCCTGCCATGCCCCATCCTTATACTTCCCCTCAAATAGAAGATGCTGATATGCTCTCACCCGCTCCCGGACAGGTACGGGCCAACGCCTACGACATGGTGATCAACGGTGTTGAGATCGGAGGTGGTTCCATTCGGATTTTCAATAAGGAACTGCAAAAGAAAATGTTTGAAGTGCTTGGTTTTACCGAAGAAGATGCCCAGGCTCAGTTTGGTTTTTTAATGAATGCTTTTGAATTTGGTGCTCCGCCTCATGGTGGAGTGGCCTTTGGTTTCGACCGCTGGGTCGCATTGTTCGGGGGTTCCGATTCTATCCGCGATTTTATTGCATTCCCGAAAAACAATGCCGGACGGGATCAAATGATCGATTCGCCTTCGGAAATTGCACAGGAACAATTGGATGAACTCTTTTTGAAAACAATTCAGGCTAAAGAATCAAGGGATTAAACTGATTTGGAGCTTTTTGAAATGTTTTTGTCAAAAACCGGATCATAATCATGGATATTGATTCCCCTTTCTTCAATTTTATAACCTTTTGAGTTGCGGTGGGTTTTTACGATGTTTTTGCCTTCGCAGGCACTGATGCCTGTCCATTTACAATTTTGGCAATGAAGTAACCCATTAATCTGGATTCCCCAGCATTCATCATTCGAAAGGTAAGAAGTATCAATGTGGCGCATAATCTGATTTTTTTGCAAATGTAATAAAATTACATATCTACAAAAATCAAATATATTCTAAATTAGGTCTAAATAAGCAAAGGCTTAACGAAGGGTTCTTGTGGAGCTGTCCACAAAGTGAATTTTCTCTCAATTTTAATTTATCAAACTTTTGGGATGGCTTCTTTCCCTTATAATCATGGATTGACAGTTATGATTCCCCTCAACCTGATATCATTAGATGATGCTCCGATCATAATCCTGAATTCGCCGGGTTCAACAATTTGATTTAAATCCTGATCAAGCATGCTTAATAATTCAGGGCCGATCTTAAATTCCACAACTTTGGTTTCCCCTTTTCTCAGGTTTATTCGTTGAAACCCTTTTAATTCCATTAGCGGGCGTGCAACACTGGCAAGCACATCTTTAATATATAATTGAACCACTTCATCCCCGTCCATATTCCCGGTGTTTGAAATCTGAAATCGGACTGTTGTGCTTTCTGTGGAAGTAATCTCAGTTTTTTCAATTTTCAGTTCACTGTATTCAAAATGAGTAAAGCTTAATCCGAAACCGAAAGGGAACAAAGGTTTACCGCTAAGATTCAGATAATCGTCACCTCTTCCGGTAGGTTTATGATTGTAATACAAGGGGAGTTGCGATTCATGAACGGGAAAACTGATTGGTAAACGTCCGGCGGGATTATAATCTCCAAACAAAATATCGGCAAGCGCATTTCCGCCTTCTTCTCCGGGATACCAAACATCAATAATTGAAGCAACCTGATCGATCCAGTTGCTCATGGTGATGGCACTTCCGCCAACCAGTGCCACAATAACGGGCTTTCCGGTGGCAGCTACTTTTTGGATCAGTTCTTCCTGATGGCCCGGCAACGAAAGATAAGCCCGATCCCTAAATTCGCCTTCCTCAATTCCGGCAACCACAATCGCCACATCGCTTTGTTGAACAATTTTTACAGCTTCTTGTATTTTATTTTGCCGGTTATGTTCAATTCCGGCATTCCAAATCAGCTTTATTCTTGCATTTCCAACTGTTTCATAAAACTCAACCTTCAGGTCGTAAGTTTTACCTTTTTCAAAGGAATATTCTTTGGTAAGTTGTCTGAAAGTCTGTTTCTTCCAATTGTCAATAATAAGTTCATCATTAATAAACAGGCGATAGCCATCATCACCTCTGATTCCGATTTTAAATTTGCCAGTTTCCGACGGGATCAGTTTTCCGACCCACCTTACAGAATAAAAATCATCATTTATTTTTCCGGGAGCGGGTGAATATAAGGTCCAGCCAAAATCAATATAAGGATCAATACGGGTCAGAGCCGGCATACCTTCAAGTTTGATATTGTTAAAATAGGCTCCCTGTAGCCCGGCTTTTTTTTGGCCTTCTTGAATAAAAAATAAGTTTTCTTCAGGAATGCTCACAAAATCATCTGCCTCCCTTCCGCAGCCTGGAGCATAATTTATTTTGCAGTTTTCATCCAATTTATTTTTGATCCCCTCTAAAATACTAACCGGATGATTACCCGGTCCGGAATATCCGCCAAGTCTTACTTCTTCTGCATCGGTTCCGATAATAGCGAGAGATCGAATATTTTTATTCAGCGGAAGTATGTTCTTTTCATTTTTCAGGAGTACGATGGATTCAAGGGCTGCTTTTTTCGACAATTCTTTATGTGCGGCAGAACCATTTTGTTTTTCAGCTTCATCGGGATCAACATACGGATTTTCAAATAAGCCCAATTCAAATTTAGCCCTGAGTACCCTTCGCACCGATTCGTTGATTGCCGATTCGCTGATCATCCCTTTTTCAAAGGCTTCGTAAAAAAGCGGATAATGATCGTAGGAGGTTTGAAAGATCACATCCAGTCCGTTTTCGATGGCCTGAACGGTAGATTGTGTATAATCGCTGGCCGTATGATGTAATACAATGGCCCCACCTGTGGCTCCCGCATCTGAGATCACAAACCCATTAAATCCCCATTCCTTTTTTAATTTCTGGTTCAGCAACCATTCATTTTGTGTGCACGGGCTTCCGTCCAGCGAATTATATGCGGTCATAACCGAAGCTGCATTTGCGTTTTGGATTACGGCTTTAAAGGCCGGGAAATAGATTTCTTCCAATAAACGCTCATTAAAATGAATCGGATAACTATCGCGACCGCCATCGCCAACATTGGCAATAAAATGTTTTGGAGTGGCAATGATGCCAGATTTTTGAAACTGACCCACATAGGCAAGTGCCATTTGGGTTGTCAGAAACGGATCTTCCCCATAAGTTTCTTCGGTTCGTCCCCAGCGGACATCCCTTGCAATATTTATGACCGGCGACAATACCTGCCGGATTCCCCTTGTTTTTGTTTCCTGTGCAATGGCTTTTGCAACATCGCTCATCAGCGGCCTATCCCAGCTTGCAGCCAGGGCAATGGATTGCGGAAAAACGGTGGCTCCTTCTCTTATCAGTCCGTGTAAGGCTTCATCAAAAGGAATAATGGGAATTCCCAGGCGGGTTTCTTCCACAAAATATTTCTGTATTGCGTTAATTAATTCGGCAGTTTTTCTTGCATTGCTTCCGGAAGAATAATCAAGTACTTGTTCTGTCTCATTTTCAGTATTTCCTTTAGTTGAAACCTGAAATCCGAATATTCCATGTTTGTATTTTTCTTTTCCATCTGATAAATCTCCGGGGATCATAAACAACTGCCAGAATTTTTCTTCCGTCGTCATTCTGCTTAACAGATCATCAATTCTTTCTTCGATCGATAAATCAGGGTTTTTGTATTTCAATACATCTTGATTATTGCACGAAATGATGATGAGCAATAAGGCTGAAAATACAAAGTTGAAACTGTTTCGAATGATCTTTTTGTTCATTTATGGCTTTTTAATTTGCGAAACTTTTATGGCCCAAACATCCTTGCAGGGCGGGTTATTCCTTATTTTTTCGGGAATCTTCACCCTGAACCCTTTTCCATCTGTTTCCCACTTTAATGGGGT
>CAYNTB010000131.1:0-6230 GCA_964399905.1 uncultured Bacteroidales bacterium
ATAAAAAACTTGACAAATTAAATAAAGATGATGTATTTTTGACCGACCGGTCATTCATAAAATAAAATCAATGTCACCCAGAACACCAGAACAATTCAAACACATTCGCAAGGAGAAGAAAGCACTCATCATGGAAGCTGCCCTGGAGCTTCTTGCAAATGATGGTTATTATGCAAGTTCAATCAGTAAAATTGCCGAAAAGGCGGGTGTTTCGAAGGGACTCATGTACAATTATTTTGAGAGCAAAGATGCATTGGTTTTAGAATTGCTATCGAAAGGCATTGATGAGATGCTCGAATATTTTGATCCAAATAATGATGGAATACTTACTGAGGCAGAAATGGAAAGCTTCATCCGAAATATATTCATGTTGTTAAAAAAAGATATTAAGTACTGGAAATTATATTATGCACTTTTTTTACAACCCCAGGCATTTAAACTTATTCAGGATAAATACACGAATTTGGTTCCCGCCTTTATAGGGATTTTAACCCGATATTATGAAGCTCATAATTCAAAGGATCCGGTTAATGAAGCACTGTTGTTTGGTGCCATGATGGACGGAGTCGGATTTAATTATGTAATGAACCCCTCACTTTATCCGATCGATAACCTCATCGATACCATACTCGAAAAATTTTGCTATATCAAAAACAATAAAAATGAAAAAACTTAGATTACTATTATTGGCATTATTTTTAATAATTGGCACAGGCGTTATAAAAGCCCAGGAGCTTTCAGCAAAGGCCATTGTCGAAAAATCAATTGACTTGTCGCTCGGCGAATCCAGTTTTAGTGAAATGACAATGACCATTACCAGGCCTGATTGGACCCGTACCATCAGTATGCAAAGCTGGTCGCTGGGAAAGGAATACTATATGATACTCATAACTGCTCCGGCAAGGGACAAAGGACAGGTTTTTTTGAAAAGGGAACAAGACATGTGGAACTGGATGCCCTCCATTAACAGAATGATTAAAATACCACCTTCGATGATGATGCAATCATGGATGGGCTCTGATTTTACAAATGATGATTTGGTGAGAGAAAATTCTTTGCTGATAGATTATACACACCGCATAATTGGCAGTGACACCATAAATGGCTATGATTGTTACAAAGTAGAACTCATGCCATTAGAAGAGGCACCCGTGGTGTGGGGAAAAATTATTATCTGGATTTCAAAAAAAGAATTTTTTCAGCTAAAAAGTGAATTTTATGACGATTATATGGATTTGGTGAATGTCTCAACAGCCTCTGAAATTAAACTCATGGGTGATCGGGAATTACCATCTGTATTAAGGATTTACCCGACTGATAAAGAAGGAAATATTACTGAACTGAAAGTGATCAGACAGGAGTTCAATATAAAAGGGATCACACAATCATTCTTTTCGCAACAAAACATGAAAAGTGTAAGAGCTAAATAGTGAACCTAAAATTATAAAAACAAACACATGAATACTCTTCTAAAAATAGCGTGGAGAAATTTATGGCGCAATAAACGAAGGACCATTATCACCGCAGCATCCGTTTTCTCAGCTGTTTTCCTGGCCCTTTTAATGCGATCGATGCAGATCGGACAATACGATATGATGATTAATGCCGGGGTGCTGGACGTCGGACATATTCAAATACACAAACAGGGCTATTGGGACAGCCAGTCAATTAATCACGCTTGTGAATTTACGGATGAGCTCAAACAGATCATATCAAGTGAATCAGAAATAACAAGCGTGATGCCACGCCTTGAATCCTTCGCGCTTGCTTCATATGGAGAAATGACCAAGGGGCTTCTTATTCAAGGAATTGACCCGGAGATTGAAGATCCACGCCGAAAATTATCAAATAAATTAATTGAAGGTCGTTTTATCAAACGCAAGGACGAAGGGATCGTTCTGGCCGAAGGACTTGCAAATTATCTAAAAATAGGGCTTAACGACACCCTTGTCCTGATTGGTCAGGGCTACCAGGGAATTACTGCCGCAGCAACTTTTCCAGTGGTTGGGATAGTCAAGTTCCCTGCTCCTAAGATGAATAATTTATTTGTTTTTATGGGGATCGAAAATGCCCAGGAAATGTTTTCGCCTTATTTCCCACAATTGGTCACCTCCATCATTATCGATATTGAAAATGATAATAAGCTGGATAAAGTTAAAAATGAATTATCCCAAAAGCTTGGTGATCATTATGAAGTGATGGGCTGGAACGAAATTTTAACCGAAATGGTACAACAAATACAAAGCGACAACGGAGGCGGCATTATTATGCTTGCCATTTTGTATCTGATTGTAGCTTTTGGCATCCTTGGAACTGTAATGATGATGACCATGGAACGAAGAAAAGAATTCGCCATCATGGTTTCGGTTGGTATGAGACGTTACAAACTCGCTTTTGTTGTAATTTTTGAAACTATTCTGATTGGAGCAATTGGAGTAATTGCGGGTATCATCGCCGGCATCCCGTTGTTAAACTACCTTTATTATCATCCCATTCCATTAACAGGAAGTACGGCCGAGATGATGCTTGAATACAATCTCGATCCGATCATGCCTTTTGCAACCGACAGTTTTATATATACAAATCAAAGTATAACAATATTTATTCTGGCACTTCTGGCTGCACTTTATCCACTGATATTTGTACTTAGGTTCAAAATTTTAAAGGCCATGAGGTCATAATATAAACATTAAATTTCAAGATATGATTTGGTCAATAGCATGGAGAAATGTTTGGAGAAACAAACTTAGAAGCCTGGTCATCATCATTGCAATAACAATCGGCCTCATTGGGGGGATCATGTATTATGCAATCATGAATGGCATGGTTGAACAACGTGTAAATTCGGCAATCGATAACGAAATATCAAATATTCAAATCCACCATCCCGGCTTTTTATTAAATGAAGAAATTCAATACACCATTGATCAGCCCCAAAATCTGATTGCTGAAATTGAAAAGATTGAAGGCGTGAAAGCAGCTTCGAGCCGGATTAAAGCTTCCGCAATGATCAGCACTGCTGAAACCGGCACGGGGGTTATGATCAACGGAATCGAACCCGAAAAAGAAAAGCTGGTAACCGGCCTTTCTGATAAAATGCTTGATGGGAATTACATCACCGATAAGGATCGCATCCCAATTTTAGTTGGCGACAAGCTGGCAAAAAAACTAAATGCCAAAATTGGATCCAAAGTGGTTATCACAATTGCAAACACCGACGGCATCATAACTTATGGGGCATTTAGGATTGTCGGTATTTATAATACAGATAATGATATGTACGATGAGCTCTATGTTTTCGTCAGGCAAAATGATCTGTGCCAGCTAATCGGATTTGAGCCTGAAAAATCAAGCGAAATTGCCATCCGTTTATCTGAAAATATAACAACAGATCAGATAGCAGATGTTATCAGGGCTAAATATTCGGATCAGATCGGTTCAGGGATTCTATCTGTGAGAACCTGGAAACAAATAGAGCCCACCTTGTTCGCAATGATAGACATGCTTGACTTATTTCTTTATTTTTTCCTGGTCATCATATTGGCAGCCCTCGCATTCGGAATTGTTAATACCATGTTAATGGTGGTGATGGAGCGGATTAAGGAAATAGGAATGTTGATGGCCATCGGGCTGAACAAAAAAAGAATCTTCAGTATGATCATGCTTGAAACTGTATTTCTTTCCATTGTTGGTGGTATCGTGGGTATTATAATAAGCATTGCTTTGGTTCAGTATTACTCTACGAAGGGAATTGATTTAACTATGTTTAGTGAAGGGTTGAATGCCATCGGATACAGTTCTGTACTCTATTTTAGTGCAGATACAAAATTTTACATTATCACTACGCTAATGGTCATATTTACAGCGGTAATTTCATCCATATACCCAGCCCGGAAGGCATTAAAACTAAATCCGGCAACAGCAATTCAACAAAATGATTAACGCATAAAACACAGAAATAATGGCAATTATTCAAATCAACAACTTATACAAAATTTATCAGGAATCCGTTGTACCTGTTAAAGCGGTTAACGGGATCGATATTTCTTTTGAAAAAGGAGAATTTACAGCAATTGTGGGGCCATCCGGTTCCGGTAAAACTACTTTTTTAAATCTGGTCGGTGGACTTGACAAACCCACCAAAGGTAAAATAGTCATTGACGGAACGGATCTGAGCCAATTGAAACCCAAACAGTTGATTGATTACCGGCTCAACAATATTGGTTTTGTATTTCAGGCATATAATCTGATTCCCGTTCTCACAGCCATCGAAAATGTGGCCTTTATCATGCAGCTCCAGGGCAAGAAAAAAAATGAGCGCAATGAAATTGCAAAAAAATTGCTCGAAGATGTTGGAATCGGAGAAAAAATTAATGAACGGCCAGGTAAACTCTCGGGAGGTCAGCAACAACGTGTTTCGGTAGCCCGGGCACTCGCATCCAAACCAAAATTTATTCTGGCCGATGAGCCAACTGCAAATCTAGACTCAAAATCAACAAATGACCTTTTGGACATGATGCAGGAAATGAATAAAGAACATCATATTACATTCATATTCTCTACCCATGATCAGCGGGTAATGGATAAAGCCCGAAGAATCATAACCATCGACGATGGTAAAGTGGTGAAGGATATCATGAAAAATGGTAAATAATGAAAAAGATCGTATTACTATTGTTTTTAATTACGACTGTTTGCAATGTCTTTTCGCAAAACAACCCCAAAAATTATAATTTGAATGGATATCTGCAAACCCTTGAAATGGTTTGGATGCCTCCGGTTGGTTCTCAATGGTTTACCATGAATACAGTTTCTAATCGATTTGATTTCAGATGGTACCCGTCTGAAAAGCTTAAAACATATATTGCCATGCGCAATATAGCCAGTTATGGACAAATACCCTTCGAATTTTATCCATATATGGCTGATTTATCGGTAAAAGACAATGGCAAACTAAACATGACAAAGTCGATTTCCAGGGATTCATCATACTACTTATACACCAATTTTGACCGTTTTTACATTCAATATACCCAGGGGAAATTTGAATTAACCATCGGCCGGCAAAGAATTAATTGGGGAATTAATTTAGTCTGGACACCAAACGACATTTTTAATTCGGCCAATTATTTCGATTTTGACTATGTTGAACGTGCAGGTAGCGATGCCGTTCTGATGCAATATTATACAGGGATGACATCTTCACTCCAATTGGCTGCCAGCCTTGACAAAAATGATAAATCAACCCTTGCAGCGATGTATCGGTTTAATAAATGGAACTACGATTTCCAGGTTCTTGTGGGAAAAATGAAAGAAGACCTTGTTATCGGTGCAGGCTGGGCCGGACAAATTGGTGGAGCCGGATTTGTTGGAGAAGGGAGTTATTTTCGCGAAAAAGATCATTTTAAAGATACGACAGGAATCTTTGTTGCTACAGCCAGCTTAAACTATACCTTTAAGAACGGCTTATTTCTTCAAACCGCAATTTTATACAATAGTGCCGGAACAACCGGCAGGGCAGGTCAACGAAACTTATTCGCACTGGATATGGAAGTTTCGGCAAAGTTTTTTACCCTTGCACGTGTTTCTACTTTTGTTTCATTTAGCTACCCAATCAGCCCTTTAATGAATGCTTCGGTTTCAGCAATGCTGAACCCCAACGATAAATCCGGTTATTTTGGTCCTTCTTTGGATGTGTCGCTTGCCGATAACATCGGCTTTATGCTTATGGGCCAACTATTTATGGGCAATGATGGCACAGAATTCGGCGATTATGGGTCCATGCTGTTTACCAGGCTCAAATGGAGCTTCTGACAGATTCATACAAAATATTCACAAAATATATATATTTTCTGCCAGGAGTAGAAAATTTCTTCCAATTGTATCAATTTTTTAGATTACTTTTGCAGAGCAAATATTCAGGGTTTGTCAACAATTGTTAATAAATTATTTTGTTATCTAATAAATTATTTTTAATTTTGCAGCCCGAAAATAAGAACGAAAATAAATTTAATATGTATTTAACATCTGAGGTTAAGAAGAATATTTTCATGGAGTACGGAAAATCGGAATTTGATAGTGGATCTGCCGAAGGTCAGGTAGCACTGTTTACATTCAGAATTCAGCATCTCACCAATCACCTTAAAATCAACAGAAAAGATAAAGCTACAGAAAGATCGCTTGTTCGCTTAGTTGGTAAAAGAAGGAAATTACTCGATTATTTAAAAGAT
>CAYNTB010000131.1:6302-6539 GCA_964399905.1 uncultured Bacteroidales bacterium
AATAAGAAACCAAGAATATTCCAAGAAAAGAAGGCAATTAAGAAATTGCCTTTTTTTTTCCACACCAATCAGATTCAAAACAGTACCAATATAAAAAATATGTCAAAAATAGGTTTAACAAAATCCTTTACATTAGAGGATGGCAGGACCGTGACCATTGAGACCGGAAAACTTGCAAAGCAAGCTGATGGTTCAGTATTTGTGAGTATGGGCGACACCATGCTCCTTGCAACAGTA
>CAYNTB010000132.1:0-6531 GCA_964399905.1 uncultured Bacteroidales bacterium
TATCCTTTATCCTGCACAATATATTTGGTGATTGAAGCAAAATCCGAAAAAGAAATTTTGGAGGCTCAGGGTATAAAATCAGTACTTGTATTGCCACTTTATTTCAATAAGAAACTTCATGGTTTTGTAGGTTTTGACAATTGCAATAGCATTTCAATATGGAAATCTCAAGATGAGATAGTACTTAATCTTGCATCTGAAATTTTTAGCCATGGATTTGAAAGAAAAAATTCTGATAGAAAATGGCAGGCTGAAATGTAAATCATCCACAAGCAAACTATCGGAGGCCCATCAACGAATGTTAACATTTATTCATGATTCGTCCAAAGAAAGAAGTGTAAAATTGTGGATCCGAAAAATGTCCGGGAGAACGGGTACATACCGAAAACTGATGCTTGAGATTTTACAGCATAAAGGGATCATCAGGCTTGAGAAAAAGCGATTTCTTTTTATTCCTTATTTAAAAGCCTATCTAATCAAAAAAAACGACAGAATCAAACTCATAAATGCAATTCGTGATACTTTAATCTACACAAAAAAAACCGACCTTGAAATGGCTTCATTGCTCGGATTAATTCAGGCATGCCAAATGATACGAATCCTGAGTAAAGAAAGTTCAGAACGTAAGCATTTTAAAATCAAACTGGATCAAATCATGAAATCCGACGAAATTGCCAGCGGGGTCAACATCGTGGTGCGTGAAATGCAGGCTGCAATTTTAGCATCCCTGGTTGTTACAACAGTGGCTGCTTCACACTAAAATTATCCATATGCTCCAACCAGATTTTCTACGTTTCAAACCAAAGAATTTTTTGCCTGATAATATGACAACCAGATTGTTAAAGTCATCTGATTCGCTCGCATACCACCGGACTTTAAATTATTATTCGGAGAGCCCGCTTCATCAACTTACGACCCTGGCCAACTGGCTCGAGGTTAACAAGATTTTTATAAAAGACGAATCTGCTCGTTTCGGGCTCAAATCTTTTAAAGCACTTGGGGCTTCCTATGCCATTCATCAATTGGTTTCAACTCAACCAAAAATTCAAACCTTTTGCACCGCTACCGATGGCAATCATGGCAAAGCTGTGGCATTTTCGGCCAGGATGCACCAAAAACAAGCCGTAATTATTGTACCCAAACAAACCTCCGAATTGCGCATCAAATCAATTGAAGAAGAAAAAGCCCTGGTCATCCGCTATGATGGAGATTATGATGGTGCCTGCCGGGAAGCTGAACAATTGAGTGATGAAAATGGATGGCAATTGGTTCAGGATGTCGCCTGGAACCGGTATAAAAAAATACCAGCCTTAATAATGGCAGGCTATCTGACTTTGTTTAAAGAACTGGAAGGCATGCTAAATACGCATGGCCGGCCATTGATTGATGTGATATTTCTACAGGCCGGGGTTGGCAGTTTTGCGGCTTCCGGGGTTTGGTATTATGTAAACAGGTATATGTCCCGAAAACCCAAAATCGTGATTGTTGAACCCCTGCAAGCCGATGGCATACAGGAATCATTCAAACAACATAAATTATCGGCTCCAAAGGGTGATCAATCCAGCATTATGGCCGGTTTAAATTGCGGGATCCCATCCAGCATTGCCCTAGCAATATTGCAGTCTGGTGTCGATGCAATCATAAGGATCGACGATGATTATGCCAGGGAAGCCATGCAAATGCTTTATTTCCCGCTTGAAGAAGACATCTCCATTATAGCAGGCGAATCAGGCGCAGCAGGCCTGGCTGGTTATCTCGCAATTTTAAAGGAAGACAAATTCAAACCTTTGAAAAAACAACTTAATATTACAAAGGATTCCAGGCTCCTGTTCTTTAATACCGAAGGAGACACCGACCCTGAATCATTTCATAAAAATGCTACCGGATTATAAGATCAGTAATGAATGCTCTGAACCCAAAACATCGCTAAATTTCGGGACTTAGGCAGCTTAAAAAATTTTAATGCAGAAGCAGGTTTAGGCTGCTTTATCAATTCATTTTATCATTTCATCTAACATACTGCCATAGCAATCGATAAGAGTTGAAATGGTTTTTTTATATGCACGCTTTTCGTTATTATTGTAAAGAAAATATTGAAAACCAATACTCATACCAATGAAAAAATTAGCCATTTTAACATTATTCTTGTTATTTACTTCAACCATAATAGCACAGGATAAGAAAAGCCTGACCTTCGACGACATCCTTAAATGGAACCGTATCACGGAAAAAATGATTTCGAACGACGGAAATTTTGTTGTTTATAAAAATGAACCCTGGAAAGGCGATCCCGTGCTGAAAATTACAAGTGTTACGGGTAGTGAAAAAGCTTCTGTTATCGGCGGAACCAATGCTCAAATTACTGCAAACTCAGGATTTGCCATCTTCACCATTAAACCGGAAAGTGAAAAGGTGAGGGAGCTGAAACTGAAAAAAACCAAAAAAGAAGATATGCCTGGCGACGAACTCGCTATTTTTAATTTGGGCAACAACGAACTGACCCGACTGGAGAATCTCAAATCATTCAAACTTCCTGATAAATGGGGCGATTATGTTGCATACCAACTTGAACCGGCCAAAGTTGCTCCATCGAAAGACGATGAAGAAAAATCAAAAGACAAAAAGGAAAAGGCTGAAAATCAGAAGAACGGTTATACCTTATATGTAAAAAACCTGTCGAGCGGAGAAATTACGACTTTCCCTTTTGTTAGCAGTTTTGATTTTGCAGAAGAAAATCACTCACTGGTTTTTATCTCCACAGGCGACGATAAAGATTTTGAACCCGGCATTTACCTTTTTGATATTGATAAAAATGTAAATACAGCAATTTTTAACGGAAAGGCCGATTATAAACAACTTTCCATTAGCGAAAAAGGAAATAAAATTGCTTTTTTGGCAGATCTTAAAGAAAGTAAAACCGGCCCAAAAAACTACGCATTATATTACTGGAACGGAAGTGGAACCGCAGCCAAAGTCCTGGACAATACCGATGCTGCAATTCCTGACGGATGGGAAATCAGCTCAAATGGCAATATTAGTTTTGCAAAAAATACCGAACGTATCTTTTTTGGTACCGCTCCCATCAGACCCGAAAAAGACACAACCATACTTGAGGAGGAAATTCCGGTACTCGACATCTGGGTCTGGGATGAACCCGTATTGCACACCCAACAGTTAAATACAAAATCAAGGGATTTAAGAAAAACCTATATGGCTGTTTATCATGCCGATCGGGCTAAAATGGTTCAAATTGAAAATGAAAATTATGACCGGATCAGTTTGATAGACAATGGTGATGCCAACCAGGTATATGCTTATTCAAATGTTCCTTATGCCATCCAAACCATGTGGGAAGGTAGTCCTGCCCATGCGGATTTCTATCTGGTTGACATCTTTACCGGTGACGCCAAAATGATTAAAAAGGATGTTCGCGCCAGTGCCTCCGTATCACCTGCCGGAAAATATCTCTATTGGTACAACGCCATGGATACAAGCTGGAATACATACAATATGGCTACCGTAAAAGAATTCAAACTTACCAATCCGAAACTGGTTCAAGGTGCCGACGAATTGAACGATATTCCGAACCCGCCCCGCGATTATGGTGATGCAGGTTGGCTAAAAGGTGATGAAGCCTTTTTGGTTTACGATCGCTTTGATATTTGGCAGCTAGACCCTGATAATAAAAAGGATCCGGTTAATTTGACCTTAAACGGTAAAGAATTAAACACAGAATATAGAATTATCAATTTTGATGCACCGGCCCGCGGAAGGTTTATGATGGGTGGATCAAATGAAGGAATCGATCCCAATGAAACCGCTTATTTAACCGGACACAATGAATTGAGCCGTGCAGATGGATTTTATAAAATGTCGCTTAAAAAACCGAATGTCCCCAAAGAACTCATTTCGGGCAATTATGCGCTTGGCAGACCTATAAAAGCTAAAGATAAGGAAGTGCTTGTTTATACAAAAGAAGATTTTAAAACTTATCCAAACTTATTGGTTACTGATTTTTCTTTTAAAAAATCTCAACAGATCAGTGATGCTGCACCTCAACAAAAAGATTTTTTCTGGGGAGATGTGGAACTGCTTAACTGGACCTCGCTGGATGGCAGAAAATTACAAGGCACCCTCCATAAACCTGAAAATTTCGATCCCAATAAAAAATATCCCATGATCGTGAATTTCTATGAGAAGAGTTCACAAGGATTGTATAGCTACCGGATGCCCGAAGCCCATCGATCAACGGTTGATTATCACTACTATACAAGCAATGGATACCTGGTTTTCAACCCGGATATTTATTACAAAACAGGCTATCCGGGCGAAGATGCATTTAATTGTGTGATGCCGGGTGTAACTGCACTGATCGAAAAAGGATTTGTGGAAGAAAACCACATTGCCGCACAGGGACACAGTTGGGGCGGTTACCAGGTGGCTTATCTGGCAACACGAACGAATTTGTTTGCTGCCATCGAATCGGGGGCACCTGTCGTTAACATGTTCAGTGCTTACGGTGGAATCCGCTGGGGATCTGGTATGAACCGATCATTCCAGTATGAGCACACCCAAAGTCGTATTGGGAAATCCATTTGGGAATCTCCACTAAGATTCATTGAAAACTCACCCATTTTCACCATGGACAAGGTTCAAACCCCAATCCTGATCATGCACAACGACGATGACGGTGCAGTGCCATGGTACCAGGGAATTGAATATTTTACCGCATTGCGCAGAATGGGCAAACCGGCCTGGCTGTTAAACTATAATGAAGCCGACCACTGGCCGCTGCTGGTAAGGGATAAATATGATTTCCAGATCAGGATGGCACAATTCTTTGATCACTTCCTTAAAGGAGCACCTATGCCCTTATGGATGAAAGAAGGAATTCCTGCTGTTGATAAAGGTTTTTATGAAATGAAATATGAGCTCGTGAAATAAAAGTTGAGTGCTAAATCCTTTAAAAAGGGGACGACATTCGCCAAAGGGAGATGTCGTCCTTTTTTTCGTGCAAGAACCCTACGAGGGTTTTAAACCCTCGTAGGGTTACAGTACAAGCAAAGAAAATGAACATTGAGATTCCTCTCATGCCTGAGGCGTGATCGGAATGACAATACAAATATCATTCCCCTGAAAGCGATTGAATCAGGTATTTTTTCAGGCTTAAACGGGCAGGGATATAAATCCAAAGCGTTCCACTGATAAAAATGATGAGTAAAATTAAGAAAACAAAATTGCCCTGAATACTGAACGAAGCGGAAAAGATGGAAGGTAAAATCCCGATGAATGCCGCAATGGATCCAATCAGTAAACCCATAATTAATAAAACAAAGTTTTCAAGAAAAATGATCCTTAATATTTTCGGTTTTGGAAAACCAAGCGATTGCATCAGGGCAATTTCAAATCGCCGATCCAATAAATTCCGCAACAGCACAATTCCCAAACCAATGGTTCCAATCAATACACCCAAACCACCCAGCACCATAAAAACAGTCAGATAGGTGTTGGTTACTGAATTAAACTCAGCCAACCTTTCAGCGGTAGAAGTAACTTCAATTCCGTAATCAATGAATTTGTTATTAAGTTCCTCCGCAATTTCTGCCTGCCTGTTCGATTCTGCCTCCACCAGCATGATTTTAGAGCCTCCTAAGGAAGGGAAATACTTTCGGAAGTATACATCATCAATCAGGACATTTCCCTGGAAAATAGAGCTATTTAGTCCACCTTTGATAACCAGGGATAATCGTTTTCCATTTTCGCTTAAATAAATCAAGGAATCTCCGACTTTCTTTTTTAGTCCCCAGGTTAAAACTGTTTGGTCCACATAAGCCGGAACGGACTGATCATCCATTTTTTCGGTAAGCGCGAGCCAGGGGTGATCTTTATCAATTCCTTTCGCCAATTTAGCAAAAGAAAAAGCGCCTTTCGAATCAAAGGCTGCACTGTTAACACCCAAAATTTGAGGCTTTTGAACCAAATTCAGGTTCAGGCAGCTGGCATCGTCCCCGGCCAGGTTATGGAACTGTAAAAACCTTACATCCGGATTATCATCAGTATTCAGGTCGTTTAAGATAGGGATGCTGGTTTCCGCCCATAATTGATAACCACCGGTACCGGATGAATTTGTTTCATCCACCCCGTAAAATGTTTTCCGGTTTGCACCTGTAATCAGAATGGTAAAGCTACCCAATGCCAGGAGTGCAATAACTGCCATGCTCCTGCCCTGGTTCAGGCTTGCATTTTTGAAGCTTAAAGATGATATATTAAATTTCGTTTGCGATGAATTAAAAACAGTTAATTTCACGAACAACAGGCTCCCAAATAAAAACAATCCTCCGGCGGTCATCATGATACCCGGGTTCATTTCCTGTCTTCCGACTGCGGAAATCAGAATCAATGCCAGGCTTCCTCCTAATGCCACCCAGGCAAAAAACCTGATCCAAAAAACTGAACTTTTGGTTTTGAATTTATCAGAAATCGTATCTCTTAAGAGATTAGCCGGTGATCGCTGCAGGGTTTTCAGGGTAA
>CAYNTB010000133.1:0-6520 GCA_964399905.1 uncultured Bacteroidales bacterium
ACTCGCAATATCAGTACAGTCGCAAACAAAAAAAGTTATTGACAAGATCAGAGAGATCGGAACAACCGATAACCAAACCATGAATCATCTGGATGTTTTTTCCAATCGTTTCGGCGGAAGGCTTATCGGCTCAGATGCATACGAAAATGCAGCTGAATGGGCCGCCAGTAAATTCAAAGAATGGGGAATGCAGGTGGACATGGATTATTCCGGAACACTGCCCGTTGGTTTTAACCGGGGTCCCTGGTTTGGACGAATGTTAAGCGATAATGGTTTCCAGTTGCACTTTGCGACTCCTTCCTATACTTCAGGAACCAAGGGTGTTCAAAAGGGGCATGTTGTGTTGGAACCTAAAACACAGCGTCAATTTGATAATATGAAAGGCAAACTAAAAGGGGCATGGGTGCTGATCGGAGGAAAAAATGATGGCTGGCCAATCGATATTTCAGAAAAAGCAGATCGACAAAGAGATTCCATAATTGCTTTGAACGCAGAAACGGAAAAGAAAAATAATGAAATCAGGGCGTATAACCGGGCAAATCGCGACGGGGAACAAAAAGAAATGTTGCCCCTGATCGAAGAACCGGCCTTGTTTTATCGCCAAATGAGAGAAGCAGGAATCCTGGGAATCATTCAATCTTCAGCGAATCCAATCAGGGCACTATATGATCGTAAAAATATTGATAATATGACTTTCGAAAGCTTACCAAGCGTCCCTGACATTAAACTGGATGAGCATCAATATGCCATTATTGAACAAATGGCAATGGAAAGACAACGTTTCGAACTTGAATTCGATATCCGAAATCATTTTAAAATGGGACCCATTAAATATCACAATGTGATTGGCATCATTCCCGGCACTAAATACCCGGATGAATATGTGATGATTGGCGGACACCTCGATGCTTTTGATGTAGCTTCCGGAGGTGTGGATTGTGGTACCGGAATTGGAACAGCCATGGAAATTGCAAGATTAATAATGGAATCGGGTGCAAAACCAAAACGAACCATTTTAATTTGTTTATGGGCCGGCGAAGAATTTGGACTGCTCGGTTCAAAAAGCTGGGTCGAAAACAATAAAGATAAATGGGGCAAAATTTCAAATTATTTTAACCGTGATGGTGGCCCGACTGTAGCCAACAGTTTAAGCGTACCCGAAGCATGGTACGATGATATGGTAAAAATTTGTGAGCCATTAAATGATATTAATCCCGATTTCCCATTTACTTTGAGCAAAAGAGAGCCTCAAAGAAAACCAACAAGAGCCGGTGGATCCGACCATGCATATTTTGCAATAAATGGAGTTCCAACAGTTTCATTTGGAACGGCTGATCCAAAAGGCTACGATTTTAATTACGGTGAAATTTGGCATACCGAGCGGGATATGTACAATATGAGTATCCCGGAATATATGGACCATACTTCTGTTGTTTCGGCAATTGTAGTTTTGGGGATTGCCAATCTGGATCATCTCTTATCGAGAGAAGGATTTTTTATTGAAGAATAAAATTTGAACATATTTATAAAAAGCCATCATATTGTGTGCGTATGATGGCTTTTTATTTGTCTTCAATTTTTAGGGAAGCCTTTCCGAAAATATATTCACCTTTTTTACCGACCCCTCTGATTATAATATCATAAAATGAGGAATGGTTCGACGCATAAAATTTAATGTGCCCTTCGGGGATTTTTAATCCGGGTTCCCAGAATAGTAAATTTCTGAAATCGGCTTCTTTGGTTTCTTTCTTATTTTCGTGAGTTGGAAATAATAATTGATCGCTGTTTCTGATGGCTTTAAAATTTAAAAATACTGCTGAAGAATCGGTTGGATATCCGGCAAAATTGTCTGTTTTGGTATAAAAGGAAATAATACCATTCATCCTTTTTTCACCTAATTGATAAGGACTGTAACCCAGGCTTACCTTCTCAAACAGGTTGGGGTTGAGTTTAAGTAGTTCATTTACATTGTTTACAGGATAATTGTCGATAGGTTGTCAGGACTTCTTTATCCTGGATCACAATTGAATATGTTCCATCTATTGAACGTGCATTTACAAATGGAATGATTTCATCAATCATTTGTTCCATGCTTTCGGATCTTATATAATCCTTTAAGTAAATATTGGTATCGGGTATCCAGGATTGAACAGCTGATAATTTTCGCTTTTGTTCAATGATTTTTACTTGATCAAATGCGAGCTCCGACTGTTGGTTAAAATATAATTCCCGGATAAGATTAAAATCTTCGGGTCTTAGCCATAATGGTATTTCATTCATTAAGGGTAGCCCCGCAAAATCATTGTTGATCAATACCTCCAAATCACCTGCCTGATAATCATCAATGCTTAAGGCCAGCGAATGATTGCCCCTTAAATGATTTAATGAAAAAAGGAAGGAACCATCCTTAAGTGTATTGGTAAAATGTATTTGATTTTCAATGCCCAAAACTGAGGCCATCAAATGCACATTTTGTGAAATAGTTTTTGAACTTTTATTTCGAAGAAACCCGCTTAAACTTAGCCCCCTGGTTTCCGGCAACCAGAACAAATGGTTCGATTTATCCTCCTCAAATAAATATTTGTATGCGGGCTTATCAAGCATATTTTCAAACAAATGCATTAATAGTTCTATTTGAGGTTCCAGATCTGAAACCCGATCGTTGAATATGATCCATGAATTTAAAAGATAAGGGTTGGCAATTATTTCCGGTGGGAGATTTTGTTTGCCGAAAATACTTCCTTTTTTGACAACAGCTAAATTAAGATCAATAGAATTTGAATCCAATGTGTTGATTTTTAAATCAATTTTTTCGCGTGTTGCATAGGTTTTTTTATCGGGTTCAATGGTCAGTTCAACAGTTGGATTCTTGTTTTTAAATATGGGTCGATTCATTAGTGTTGAATCATTTCGATCCCTGATGATTATATAATTAATGCCATTT
Organism: uncultured Bacteroidales bacterium; assembly: GCA_964399905.1. Lineage (GTDB taxonomy): Bacteria > Bacteroidota > Bacteroidia > Bacteroidales. The sequence goes on from CAYNTB010000133.1 coordinate 2,945, forward strand.
TCAAATATATTTTGGGCAATTTGAACACTGGCCATTCCTGAGTGTAATACAAATTCAGATGCTCCCAGCGTTATAAAGGAGGGAGATTTAATGATGATGCGAAGTGTATCCGAATCGGAAAATGGGTACTGACCCGTAGCCCCAATATTAATTCGAATGATATGGTCTGTTTCAAATTTTTTAATTATAAAAGGTTGAATTTTATTAAATTCCAGATGCTTTTTATAAGTCCGGCCATCTTTAAATTTTAAACATAAGCGGTAATCATCTCCGCTTTTCGGAACGAAAGCAATTTCACCCAGGCCGTTTTCAGGTGGCGATAATTCAAGAATGGGTTTATCCATGCTGTTTACAATACTGATTTCTTCCGATTGTGAAATCAGGAATGGATGTATGTAATAAGCGATGTTTACCAACGAATCAGAATCTTGATTCCCGGAATAAACCGATGTTAAAATATTTTTTTCTGCCGAAATTTCAACAGCAGGCAAAATCAGATCGGGATTAATAATTTGAATGCTTTTGGTGAAAAATGATTCAGCTTTTTGATTTCGCTGATAATTGGTGTATGCTCTTAAAAAATAATATCCGGAAGGTATTTCCGGTGGGATATTTAACAGCCCGTTTGCACCGCTGTTAATGAGCTCGAATTTTTCTTTAACAAAAGATTTTTGTGCATTACAGAGTTCAATGTAAATAATTTTACTTAAATCAGCATTGCTTATTGAGTCATTAATGATATTAAATGCTTTGAAACACAGATGTTCACCTGATAAATATAAATCCCGGTCGGTTATCAGAATGGTTTTTTCTTTGACCCCTGCCTTTAGATTTTGATAAGCTGGATCCCATGCTATTTGTGCATGAAGAGTGTGCATGTAAAAGACAGGAATAATAAAGAATAATATACGTTTCATTGGCTTCGCAGGTATATTGTTAATGATCGGTCCAGAAATCAGGTTTTACATTTACTCCGCCTTTCAGCCTGCAATCGATGCAGCTTTGTGCAGGAAGCGTAACTCCAAATTTGCCACCATAATAATAAAAAAGTAGCGGAAGCTGGCTTTGGTACATGGATACATTTGATAATACTTCACCGGCACGTTTTGTATCAACATCAACCAAAAAACAAATGTCATAATAATACTTATAAGGATCAGGAAGACGGTTTACAAAGGTTCTTTTTTCTGATTCGCCCGCTACCATAAAATATCCCAATATCACATCATCAGGATCATTGGCATTGTAAATATTTCCACGAATCTGATTGGGTTGACGGGTGTACAACGAACCCTGATTTGAATTCAGATATTGTACATTGTTCCAGAATTTATAGGCCTTGGCACTTATGGTGTATTGTTTTGCAAGCAGGCTGTACCTTACGGATAATTCACGCGTATTGGTCGTAACAAAATGAAGCGGGAATTTGTTTACGGAAGCCGATGAAAGGTTTGTTGTGCTGTAAGTGAATATTTCAGGTACTTTTTCTGTCAGCCAGCAGGTTTTATATGGGGCCGCCTCATCTATATGTAACATTCGTAATTCCCAGGCTCCTGCTTCCAGAATATAGTCAGCGGAAAAATCGGAATGATATTCATAAGTTTGTTCCAGTTTCCAAAGCAGATAAGTCGAATCCGCAGCTGCCTCTTCTGTGTCAATATAAAACTGGTAACCGTAAATATCATTGTTCCCTTCTGTTGTTTCCTGTGTTTGAATATCCCCGTACAACGATTTAATTTCAACAGGGGGGAGCAGGGTTTCAAATTCTGTCTGATAAAAATTACCTTCCGGATCGTGAATCTCAAGCTTATATTTTCGGCCAATTACACCTTGTATTCCACCGGCTGAGGTAGAATAAGTACCCAAAGCCGTTTCGGTCAGTTTCTCAAAATTTCCCTGATTATCCAGAATGGTGAGTTCAAAGCCGGTTACAGGTAAAAACATTGAACTGTCGATGGTGGATGTTCTGGAAAGCTTGACAGTGTAAGGTCCGGGTTTGTTGGTCATCAGCCCGTCAACCACAAGTATCTGACTGTCATGCTGATTAATTTCGGGCCAAAATTCTTCAACGCAGGAAGAGAGTACCAGCAATATAAATATTAAAAGAGGAGGTTTCTTAATTCTCATAATTGCCCAGTTTAAAGTTATAAGTTAAAGAGATGATCGGGCTTCCGAATACCGACATTTTATAGCCCTTTATTTTCCCTTCAATACTTTTGAAATATACAGAATAAGCATTGTTTCTGCCAAGCAGGTTATATACCGAGAATGACCAGGAGCCATGCGCCAGCTTATCCTGTTTCAGGTTTCCTTCCATTTTTACCGAAAAATCAATCCGGAAATAATCAGGAATCCGGTATTCATTTCGTTTTGAATAATGAAGTGTTTCAATGTTGTCCAAATAATAAATGGCCGAGGGATAAGTTATGGGCCGCCCGGTAGAATAAACAATATTTCCCGATAAGCTAAACCGGCGCGCCAGTTTCAGATTTGCCACTACATTAAAAGCATGAGGTTTATCGTAATTCGATGGATAAGGAGCTCCAAAATTTATCCGGTTCTCTTCAAAAAAATCATCAACAACTACGGACGTATTTGAGTAGGTATAATTAATCCATCCATTCAGGTTCCCTCCGGGTTTTTTAAGGGTGAATTCGATGCCATATGCATCCAGTTCACCTTGTAAGGTGTTTTGTTCGGGATTTTCATTGATCAATAAATCTGCGCCATCCCTCATCTCAACTAAATTATGAATGTTTTTAAAATATGTTTCAAGCGAAGTTTCAAGTTTGCCGTTGAATAATTCAGAATATATACCAACCGAAAACTGATCTCCGCTCATTGGTTTGATATGGTAATCGCTAAGCTTCCATTTGTCGTTGGGTGAAACTGCAATGGTATTCGAAAACATGAATAAATATTGATGGAGCTGGTTGTATGAAAATTTGAGCGAAAGTCGGTCATTAATGATATAGTTAGCCGCAATTCTGAAATCGAGATTATGATGAGAAGTGATGATTTCGTTTTTGCCATACTCCATTGTTCCAGTCAGGTTGTCTCTAATAATGGGTGCCCCATCGATGTATGAATTAACACTTTGTGGCCCCAGGTAAAAATAATTGGAGAAACGCAAACCGGCTGTTGCCGCAAAATTTTCGCTTATTTCCCATTCATCACTTATAAATAAACCACTTTCGATGGCTTTTTCTGTTCCAAAATATCTGGGTAAAATCAGGCTTTGTTCAATGGGTAAAAAATCTCCTTTATCCAGATGATATAAGATGCCGTTCAGCCCGAAATTAAGTTGGTGTTGATTAGCAGCTGTAATTTTTATATTCGTCTTTAATTCGAAGTGACTAAGATTGTTCGATTGCTGATAAGCCTGAAAGCCCAGCTCGGTATTTTCTTCTTTAAAGTCATAATTGCTGTAAACCAATACCATGTCAAAAAAGTCGTTGGCATTTAACGAATGCCTCCACTTTAAAGATGAACCCAAATTGTTGTAACGATAATTTGTACGCTGATAAAAGTTAATAAAATCCTTGCTATAATAGGTGAAAAAAGTAAGATTGTTAT
>CAYNTB010000134.1:0-6489 GCA_964399905.1 uncultured Bacteroidales bacterium
AATATTTCAATGGAAGTTGAACCGATTCTCCAACGGCCTTAAAAGCTGCAAAATGGATGATGCCTTCGATGTCGGCATTTCTTTTAAAAAAACCAGCGGTTTTTGTAGGGTCGCCCAAATCAAATTGTTCAAATTGAGGTTTGGTCCCACTGATGGATTCAATGGCATCCAAAACTTTAATGTTCGAGTTTGATAGATTATCAACGATGATCACTTCATGACCTTTTTGTTGAAGTTCAACAACGGTGTGTGAGCCAATATAACCCGTTCCGCCTGTTACCAGTATTTTCATTAAATGAATATTTGTTATTGAATAATGATCAATAATTGATTTTTAACACCTGATCTTCCGAGAGCTGATATTTTATTTTGCTCTCCGGACATTCGGCTATTCCGTTTTTATCAAAATTCAAGCGGTGGCCATATTCGCTTACCCAGCCGATTTGTTTAGCCGGGTTACCGACCAGCATCGCATAGGGTTTTACGTTTTTTGTGACCACGGCTCCGGCTCCGATGAAACAATATTCACCCAATTCAGTTCCGCAAACAATGGTGGCATTTGCCCCAATGCTTGCTCCTTTTTTTACGAGTGTTTTGGCATATTGGTTTTTACGAACAATGGCACTTCGCGGGTTTTTAATATTGGTAAAAACCATGGAGGGCCCCAAAAAAACATCATCTTCACAAACCACACCCGTATAAATCGAAACATTGTTTTGCACTTTCACATTGTTTCCCAAAATTACTTCTGGAGATACAACTACATTTTGCCCGATATTACAATTTTTACCCAATACACATTGTGACATCAGGTGCGAAAAATGCCAGATTTTTGTTCCGGCCCCAATTTGGCAAGCTTCATCAATCACAGCTGTAGGATGTACAAAATAATCGGTTGACATGTTTATTTGTTTACGAATTCCAATAAGGATGAAGTGATAAATTCAATTTGTTCTTCATCCAGTTCTGTATGCATAGGTAAAGATAACACTCTTTTACAAACATCTTCGGTAACCGGAAAATCACCTTCTTTATATCTTGGATCCTGATAAGCTTTTTGCATGTGCAAAGGAACGGGATAATAAATAGGTGCAGGAATTCCTTTGGCCTGCATGAATTCATGCAGTGCATCACGATTGATGTTTTTTGTAAGCAATGAATATTGGTGATACACATGGGTAGAATGCTCAAATTCAGCCGGAACCTGAATGTTCGGATGATTGTTAAAAGCTTTATTATAAGCTTTGGCAGCCTGGTTACGGGCAGCAGAATAATCATCCAGGTATTTTAGTTTTACATTTAGGATAGCGGCCTGGATACTGTCGAGCCTTGAGTTTACCCCGATTAAGTCATGATAATAACGAACCACCATCCCATGATTGGCAATGATGCGGCATTGTTTGGCCAATTCATCATCATTGGTAAAAATGGCTCCTCCGTCACCGTAAGCACCCAGGTTTTTCGAAGGGAAAAATGAAGTACAACCCAATTCGCCCATGGTTCCGGCTTTGGCTTTAGTTCCGTTTTTAAAGGTATAAACCGAACCAATCGCCTGGCATGCATCTTCTATAATTTTCAAATTAAATTCTTTGGCAATATCCAGCATGGCATCCATATCGGCGCACTGGCCAAAAAGATGTACCGGAACAATAGCCTTTGTTCTGGGGGTAATTGCTTTGCGGACAGCTTCCGGATCAATATTAAAAGTGTTTGGATCAATATCAACCAAAACAGGGGTTAGTCCTAATAATGCAATAACTTCAGCAGTGGCAATAAAAGTAAATGAAGTTGTGATCACTTCATCTCCGGCTTTTAAACCCAGTGCCATCATCGAAATTTGCAAGGCATCGGTCCCATTGGCGCACGGAATTACATGTTTGACACCCAAATATTTTTCAAGATTTTGCTGAAAAGTATTTACTGCCGGCCCGTTAATAAAAGCTGCAGCGTCAATAACTTCATGAATGGCTTCATCAATCTCGGTCTTAATCTTTTCGTACTGACCTTGCAGGTCAACCATATTAATTTTCTTCATATTATAAATTTTTCTTAGGCAATTAAGGATTCTTGTATTCTCAATAAAAATATTCGTTGATTTTTTGAGGAAGTAAAATTAGGGATATTTACAACAGATCGGGCAAATAATTTGTATCAAATCATAATTTGAGCAGGATAAAAACCAATTAGCATCCTCATTTTGATATTTTTTTTCATTCTTTAAATTTGTAATACCTTTGGAACTCTTTTAGTGCTGATGGCCTTATGAAATTCATCTATCATTTATTTATATTGTTATTCAAACTGCTGATGCAGCTTGCTTCTTTGTTCAATAGCAAAGCAGGAAAGTGGGTTGCGGGCCGAAAGAACATTTTTAATGAACTGAAAAAGTCAGTTGATCCAAATCAAAATTATATCTGGATTCATTGTGCCTCACTCGGAGAATTTGAGCAGGGCCGGCCGCTTATTGAAGCACTTAAAAAAAAACACCCAAGCTATAAAATCCTTTTAAGCTTTTTTTCACCTTCGGGTTATGAGGTTCGAAAAAATTATGAATATGCCGATATTGTTACTTATCTGCCAAATGACACACCTGGCAACGCAAATAAATTTGTTACCATTCTTAATCCGAAAATTGCGGTCTTTGTAAAATACGAATATTGGTATAATTACTTATCGGTGCTCAAAAAAAATGAAATTCCGGTTATCTATATTTCTTCCATTTTCAGGCCGGAACAATATTTCTTTAAGGCTTACGGACAGTGGTTTAAAAAGCAGCTGATGAATGTTACCCATTTTTTTGTGCAAAATGAGGCATCCGAAATATTATTGAAAAAGCATGGTATTAAGCAGGTAAGTGTTTGTGGAGATACCCGTTTTGATCGGGTGTATGAATTGGCGAAAAATCCGCAAAAATTTGAAGTAATTGAAAAATTTAAAGGGAATCATCCATTAATCATCGCAGGAAGTACCTGGCCACCCGATGAAGATATTTTTCTCCCCTTAATCGGGCAGTTTACATCCCTAAAATTCATCATTGCTCCCCACGAAGTCCATCCTGAAAGAATTCAGGCATTGCAAAAGAAAATTGGAGAAAAGGCAGTTTTATTATCGAATTCCGATAATAAGAATGTGGAACAGTATCAGGTTCTGATTATCGATCGCATCGGCATGCTTGCCCATTTGTATCAATATGCATCCATTGCTTATATTGGGGGTGGGTTTGGGAATGCGATTCATAATATACAGGAACCGGTAACTTTTGGAATTCCGGTTATTTTCGGGCCTAAATATCATAAATTCCGCGAGGCCATTGAATTGGTCAGTTTGAAGGGCGCATTTTCAGTAAAAAATGATGATGAATTAAAGTTGATATTCTCCGAATTGAATTTATTTGAATCAAAATATAAAGAAGCCTGCCGCATTAATAAAAATTATGTTGATAAAAACAGGGGGGCAACTGACCTCATATTGAACTATTTTGAAAAACTACTTTAAGATAAAATGACAAAAACTGATAAAATGACAAACATTATTAGAGCAAAAAAATATGGCATCAGCGATAATCTGGTCATATTATTGACCGATGTGAAGCAATTACCCAAAGATCTTTTATCAAAAGAAGAAATTGCATATGTCAGAAAAAATTTCGAACATGAAAATAAAAGTGTTGAATTTAATAAAATAAGCCATTGGATTTTTATTCAACAAATCGATGAAAAACCTGAACCATTCCGGACTGCTGAAAATGCTCGTAAGGCAGGTGATAAATTATTAAACACCATTAATGCGCAGAAACTGAACAGCGTTTCTTTGCTCGATTACAGCAAAAATGAAATATTGGCACTGGCATTTGCCGAAGGCATGGCCTTGGGGAATTACCAGTTTCTGAAATATTTTAAGGACAAAAAGAAAAAGAAAAACAGCCTGTCCGACATTAAAATAATTTCGAGTGTCGTTTCATTAACAGAGATTGAGGCAGTAAATATTTTAACAGAAGCGAATGCTGCTGTTCGTACATGGGTAAACGAACCTGTTTCCTATCTGACTGCTGAGAAACTATCGGAAGAAATTAAGCAATTATTTAAGGATAGCGGTGTAAAAATTGAGGTGCTTAATAAAAAGAAAATTGAGAGCCTGAAGATGGGTGGTTTGCTTGCCGTTAACAAGGGAAGCATCGACCCGCCTACTTTCACCATTATTGAATACAAACCTGAAAAAACAATCAATTCGAAACCTTATGTTTTCGTAGGGAAAGGAGTTGTATATGATACAGGGGGTTTGAATATAAAAACCGGCGATTATATGAATGACATGAAATCGGATATGGCCGGTGGGGCCGCAGTGGCAGGATCGATTTATGCCATTGCAAAAGCAAAGCTTCCGGTTCATGTTGTAGGGCTGATCCCGGCCACTGATAACCGGCCTGATGGAAATGCTTTTGTGAGCGGGGATGTAATTTATATTTACGACGGCACCAGTGTGGAGGTACTGAATACAGATGCCGAAGGACGATTAATATTGGCCGATGCACTTGCCTATGCAAAAAAATACGATCCCGAGTTGGTCATCGATCTGGCAACATTAACCGGTTCGGCCATGCGTGCCATAGGTGTGCAGGGTTCCGTTGCAATGGGCCAAAAATCGGCCGATGAAATAAAAATGTTATCTGAAAGCGGTTATCGTACCCATGAAAGAATTGTTGAATTTCCATTTTGGGAGGAATACGACGAAGAGTTAAAATCGACAATTGCCGATATCAAAAATTTGGGTGGAGCCAATGCAGGCGCCATTACAGCAGGTAAATTTTTAGCACATTTCACCGATTATCCATACATACATCTCGACATTGCCGGTACCGCGTTTTTAGATAAAAAAGACAGTTACCGTGGCATCGGGGGTACCGGAGTCGGGGTGCGCCTGCTTTTCGATTTTATGAAGCAAAAAGTGATAAAAGCACTCTAAATATCGGGCAAAATATAAGGTCTGGAAATTCCCTAAGATCTTATAAAATCAGGAACTGAGATAAATTAGGATTGTCCGGAAAAGCGAATAATTCAATTAAATCATATATTTGCACTTCTTTAAAACATAACAAAATGATCAAATCTGAAGACAAGGAAGGAAAAATTAAGGTTGGGATCAGCCATGGAGATATTAATGGGATCGGCTATGAAGTGATTATGAAATCTTTTAGAGATCCCCGAATTCTGGAGTTCTTCACCCCGGTTGTTTATGGTTCGTCAAAAGCAGCATCATATCATCGTAAAGCAATCAATCTGCATGATTTTAGTTTCAACATCATTGGATCGGCTGAACAGATTGATATGAAAAAAGCCAATTTGATCAATTGTTGCGAAAAGGAAGTTAAAATAGAATTGGGAAAATCGAAAGAAGCTGCCGGTGAGATGGCTTTTCAATCGTTAGAAGAAGCAGTAAAAGGGGTGATGAACGACGAAGTTCAGATACTGGTCACCGCCCCGATCAACAAACATAATATTCAATCCGAAAATTTTAATTTCCCGGGTCATACTGAATATCTGGCCGAAAAATTCGGATCTAAAACTCCATTAATGTTAATGGTTTGGGAAAATTTAAGGCTGGGAGTTGTTACGGGTCACATACCGTTAAAAGATGTTGCATCAAGCCTGAGCGTTGATCTAATCATGGAAAAGCTCAGGATCATGAACGAAAGTTTAAAGGTTGATTTTGGGATTCGTAAACCCAAGATAGCCATGCTGGGATTAAATCCGCATGCGGGCGATGATGGTTTGTTGGGAGCTGAAGATAAGGAAATAATATTTCCGGCAGTAAATAAAGCTTTTGAAGAGGATATCCTGGCATACGGGCCATATCCTGCTGATGGGTTTTTCGGTTCAAAAGCTTACGATAAATTTGACGGGGTGCTTTCGATGTATCACGATCAGGGACTTATTGCATTTAAAACATTGGCTTTTCACAGCGGCGTAAATTTCACGGCCGGATTGCCCATTGTCAGAACTTCACCGGCGCATGGTACGGCTTATGAGCTGGCTGGTAAAAACATGTCTTCGCCCGAATCATTTATGAGTGCCATTTATTTAGGGATCGATATTTATAAAAACCGAATGATGCACCGGGAACTCACTCAAAATCCATTGAAAACTGTCGAAAAAGAAAATAACAATTCGGCAAATTAAGCGATGCTAAATTCAGATTATCAAATTAAAGAAATAGCTGAAATTGTTCAGGGTACATTTTATCCGGGTTCAGCCAAACATACCAGGGTCAGGGATATTTTAATCGACAGCCGCAGGTTGATCTCTCCTTCGCGTTGCGTGTTTTTTGCTTTGCAAAGCAAAAGGAACAACGGGCACAATTATATCGAAGAATTATATAACAAAGGCATTAAGTATTCTGGACAAATCCCCGCATGCGTTCCGGGAATTCAACAGGATTGATATTGTAAATGACAGTATTGATTTTATGATTTCCTTCAAAATGAGCAGAAAG
>CAYNTB010000135.1:0-4420 GCA_964399905.1 uncultured Bacteroidales bacterium
TGAATTTGCATCATTGTCAATGCTTGTATTACAAATCACTTCTTCAGCAATCATATGCCAATCGTGCAATGTAGATGTCCCAGAAATAGTTAATGTACTTTTTTCAGAATCTAACCGATATACATTTTGCGTGAAAGCTAAATTGTAAATTACCAGAAAGAATATTGTAGCAATCCATCTAATTTTTATTATCATTTTTTAAAAGTTTTAATTAATCCTATTTATCCTACCCTTTTACAAGGACAAAATTATTACAAATTATATCAGCCTAAACGACGGGGTGCTTATTTAGAAAGAGAAATGTGGATTATACTTAACTATTAATCTAAGAATTTCATCATTTGGATTTCTTACAATAATATTATTCAGCTACTTACAAAATGTCAATTTAAATTATTTATACTGTTAATAAATTAACATAAAATTTTTCAGTCTAAATAAAAAAGAGCTGCCCGACTACAAGCAGCTCTTTTTTCCGAAGTTTTGGATCGTTTATTTATCGACCTTAAAAGGTTTATGCTTCGGGAAAACATAAGGTTCTTCTTTGATTTTCTTCATTAAAACTTCCACAGCTTTCATAAGTTGTGTATCATAACCTTTTGCCAAATCGGTTGATTTTTGCTCCAGTATGATATCGGGGGTTACTCCTTCATTTTCTACAACCCAATCACCCTGTTCATTATAGATTCTGTAATCAGGTGCAGTTAATCCACTGCCATCCAATAGTTCCAAAAACATTGATACTCCAACAAGGCCACCCCATGTGCGGGTTCCGATCACCGGTCCCATTTTATTGAATTGAAACTCATAAGGCAATTCATCACCTCCAGAGCCGGCATAACGATTGGTTAAACAAGCCATGTGGGCTGTAACCGCTAAAGCAGGAATCTGCTGATCGGCTGAATATCTTCTCGTCCAGTAACCATGTGGTTTTTTCAATAGGCGCTGGAAGAATATTTCAGGATCGAGTCCACCACCATTAAATCTTCCATCGATAATTAAACCCTCTTTTTTAGTCTGAGAATAGAAATATCTTGGAAAATCGATGGCAGAACCATTATAGGTATCCGGAAAATAGAGATAGCCAATTTTTCCGCCGGATGCTTTATCCACAACTTTACGGTTGTATTCAAGCCAATCCATATAGCGCATACCGGTTTCACTTCTTTCGGGAACAACAGTAACGGATCTTGCACCCTTTACTTCCGGCACTGAATTAATCAGTAATTCCACCTGCTGACCTGCAAGGTCAACAAAATAGCTATAAATGTTTTTATCAGTGCTAAGTGCAACTCCATTTACAGCCAATAAATAATCACCATCGTTGATATTTAAACCCGGCTTGGCCAGTGGCGGGTATATTTCCCTGGACCAATCTGGTTCGCGCAATATTCTCTTAAACTGAAAATGCCCATTGTTGATTTGCCAGTCAACACCTAAAACTCCAACGTTTACACGGCTCGCCTGCCTTCTTATCGGGCCTCCGTAAACATAAGTATGAGAAGTATTTAACTCGCCAATGAGCTCACCGATGATATACTGTAAATCCTGACGACAGCTTGCATATTCAACAAGTTTACCATACTTTTCACGCATCGCATCCCAATCGATACCATGCATCCCTTCTTCATAATAAAAATCACGCTCCATGCGCCATGCTTCATTAAATACAGCTTTCCATTCAGTACGCGGATCAATACTCATCTTCATATGGGCCAAATTCAAATCTTCGCCTTTACTATTCGTTGCATTCGAAGAAACAATTCCTATATTGCCCCGTTTATTGTAAATGATGCTCGAGCCATCGCTTGATATTTTATAATCATTAATTCCGTCAATAATCACCTTCGGTTCTTCAGTTTCAAAATTGTAGGCATAAAGTGTACGAGGTGGCAATGCCCGATAATCCATTCGGTTGAAATCGCCACTCTCAGCGTTCAGGTAAAAGAGATTACCACTGTTAACAGCCAGCTCCCTATAGTTCCCGTTAGGTAGCGGTAATGCTTCGATACGTTCGGCCAATCCATCAAAATCAATGCGAAATGGGCCTGAAGAAACATTCTCTCTTGCAATATTCTCCATATCATTCTTATATGGAAGTATCGACTTCCCGTCCTTTTTCAGGTTTAGGGCATAAATTCCTGCTATATTTTTGTAAACCATTTCCCATTCAATATCACAATAAGTGGGGTCAAATCTTCGGTTTGAAATAAACAGCAGGTATTCGCCGTCTTTTGTAAATACCGGATTAAAATCATTAAATAATCCATTACTTGCCAAATGTATTTTTTTCGTCTCCAGTGAATAAATATACACCTGATAAACAAAACTCTCATTCATGTGTGAATAGGCAATATATTTACTATCGGGCGACCATTGAAAATCATTGATCGGTTTGTCATTCAGCGATATATCAACGTTTTCATATTTGGCCTGGGCCACTTCGGTAATTTTTTTGGTATTGATATCCAAATAATAACATCTGAGCGTTTGATCGGCAAAAGCAATTTTTGGTCCATCGGGCGACCACCTTAGCGTGTGCCTGTAACCATTTTTATGACTCGTAAGTCGAATGGCATCACTTTTCCCTTCTGCATCCCGGATATAAATTTCGTATTCTCCACTCTTATCAGAGATATAGGCAATTTTCGATCCATCGGGCGACCATGCGGGATCTTTATCTCTCGATCCACAATTATTGCTTATATTAACAATCGCACCTTCAGATTTAGGCACACTGAATATTTCTCCCCTCGCATTAATAAGGGCTCTTTTTCCAGTGGGAGAAATATTAAAATCCTGAATCATATCACTTACATTTTCAATATAAGGTCGGGTTTCAGGAGCATCAGTGTATATATCTATTTTAACCTCACTGGCTTTATTTTCAGCAATATTGTATTTCCAGATGGCTCCCCCCTGTTCATAAACAATATGTTCGCTATCCGATTCCGGTCTTCTTGCATCAAACACATTATGAAATGTTAATTGCTCAGTTTTATTGGTTTTGGTATCAAACGAATAAAGGTTTAAATACCTGTCCTTATCGGAGGTATAATAGATTTTATCACCGATCCACATAGGCATGCGATCCGTTCCGGTGAAATTTGTTATGTTTTTTTCTTCGTCCGTTTTAAAGTCATAAATATAAATTTCCTGTGCCCGTCCGCCCTGATATCGTTTCCATGTTCTGTCTTCACGACTCGTTTTATTATATGCAATCTGGTTGCCATCGGGCGAAAAACTGCCCCGTGCCGCATCATACATAATCAACTCTTCAAGTCCTGTCCCATCCGGAGAAATCAAAAATAACTTTGTATATCTCGAGGTACTTTGTCGGCCCGAACTGAAGATAATCTTATTTTTAAGCGGATGCCAACCGATCACTTCATCTGCTCCGGGATGAAAGGTAACCCGGCTTATATCACCACCCTTGCTGCTCATGACGTAAACATCCGAATTACCATCGTATTCACCAGTAAATGCAATCATACTTCCATCCGGTGAAAAACGGGGATACCGTTCCTGTCCATCGTCCAAGGTCAAACGATTGGCAATTCCGCCTTCGGCTGGCACTGTCCAAATGTCTTCACCTGAAACAAATACGATTTGATTTTTATAAATATCGGGGAATCTCATTAACTGTTTTCCCGCGAAAACTTCCATACCGCCTATCATAATAAATAACACGGTAAAAACTGATCCATAAATAAATTTTTTCATTTTTCGATTATTTTGATTGAAATTGATTTAAGAGTTGCAGAAATCAAAAGTATTTATAATCTAAGTTTTTTGCAATGATTCGCAGTTAAAATCGAAAACATTCTATCAGATTTTATGAATTAACAATAGGATTGTAACAATTTGGCTTTAGATGCGTCGAAGAATTATAATAAATTGATGCGACATGATCAAAAATTTCTTTGTTACAACTTTCCGGAATCTCTTTAAACAAAGAGGATATTTTTTTATAAATGTTTTGGGACTTGCCATCGGTCTGAGCAGTTTTATTTTCATTGCACTCTATGTATACAATGAAATAAGTTATGATCGATTTCATGAAAAATCAGACAGAATTTTCAGGGTAAAAGTCTTAGGTCAGATGTCGGGACAGGAACTGAACCAGGCAATAACCGCTGCTCCTATGGCGCAAGCATTGTTGGAGGATATACCCGAAGTAGAGCAGGTAGCGCGTATCGGCAAATTCGGAGATTGGCTGATCAGATATAAAGAAACGACTTTCAACGAAAGCAATTTATTATTTGCAGATTCCAGTTTTTTCAAAATATTTGATTTCAAACTACTTCAGGGAAATCCGGACGACGTACTCACTGAACCCCGCTCGATCATTATGTCAGAATCATACGCTAAAAAATATTTACAGGCAGTAGTAACGGGAGAGCATGGCACTGCACGTCGA
>CAYNTB010000135.1:4430-6450 GCA_964399905.1 uncultured Bacteroidales bacterium
TCCCATCGGCAAAAATCTGAGCATTGAATCAGACACGATTTATTATACCGTGAAAGGAATTGTGGAAGATGCTCCCGAAAACTCACATTTTCATTACGATATGATTGCCTCAATGGTTTCTCTTAATAATTCAAGAAGTACCATGTGGGTGAGCCATAATCATTACACATACATATTAATCGGCGAAGGGGCCACCCAAGAACTTGTTGAACAGAAAATGGAAGGGTTCATCGAGAAATATGTAGGCCCTCAATTGAAGGAAATTATTGGGGTTAGCATTGAGGACTTCAGAAAGATGGGGAATTTTTTTGGCTATAAATTACAAGCTCTTAAGGATATTCATTTAAAATCCAATATCCAGGAAGAACTGGAACCTAATGGTAATATGGCCTATGTCAATATATTTTCAATTATCGCTTTATCCATTTTAATCATTGCCATTATTAACTTTATCAATCTGGCAACAGCAAAATCGTCATCGAGGGCAAAAGAAGTCGGGATAAAAAAAACATTAGGAGCTGACAAAAAAAGCCTGATATACCAGTTTCTGGGTGAATCACTTTTATTAACCATAATCGCCGGTTTAATCGCTGTACTTCTGGTTAATTTACTGTATCCCAATTTTAATCAGTTAACAGGCAAAGAGATTCCACTCATTTTCCTTCAGGATTACCGGGGAATTATATTAATTGCCAGTCTTACAATTATGGTTGGGATACTTGCGGGTCTTTATCCGGCATTTGTGCTGGCAGCCTTTAAACCTGTTAAAGTTCTTAAGGGCAGCATAAGTGGTGGTGCCAAAACAGGATGGATTCGCAGCCTGCTTGTTGTGGTTCAATTTACCATTTCAATATCTATCATTATCGGAACATTGGTAATCAACAAACAGCTCAACTATATGCAGGCGAAAGACCTGGGATTTAACAAAGAAAACCTCTTGGTTATTAAAAGACCCGATGCCCTTCGTAACAAGATTGAGACATTTAAACAAGAACTCAGAAAAAATCCAAATGTCTTAGGCGTTGCAAATTCAAGAAGCATACCCGGAAAAGATTATTCAAACAATGGAATGTTAAAGGAAGATGATCCGGAAAAAAACACCTTTCTTTTATTTCAGAATTGGGCCAGCTTCGAATATGCTGAAGTATTAGGCCTTGAGCTGGTTGAAGGCCGCTTTTTTTCACATGAATTTGGAACAGATTCAAATGCTGTTATCATCAATGAGGCCGCAGTTAGATTGCTGGGTTATGACGACCCCATCGGGAAAAATATTTTACAACCCGATGGCGCAAATACTTTTATCAAACGCCCGATTATTGGGGTTGTAAAGAACTATAATTTTGAATCTCTGCACCTGGAGATCAGCCCGACATGTCTGAATATCATGCCAGGAAACTGGGAAGGTTATTTAATTGTCAGACTTGACAAAAACAATATCCAGCAAGCCATCGCTTATATCGAAGAGACCTGGAAAAATTATACCAACGGTCATCCTTTCCAGTATTATTTCTTCGACAAGGAATTTAACAACCAATACTTGGCTGAACAAAAAACGGCGAAAATATTTACGGTCTTTTCAATTCTGGCAATATTCATTGCCTGCCTGGGATTAATAGGATTAATGACCTATACGGCGGCTGTCAGAACCAAAGAAATAGGGATTAGGAAGGTACATGGTGCCAGTATTTTTATTATCATAGGTTTATTATCCCGTGAAGTCTTAAAACTAATACTTGTGTCGACCATTCTGGCATGGCCAATTGCCTATGTGGGTCTTCAAAGATGGCTGCAAAGTTTTGCCGACCACATCAATATTAGTCCACTTACTTTTGTAATAGCAACGCTCATTGCCCTTATCATTGGCTGGTTGGCGATTGCGTATCAGTCCATCAAAGTTGCACTCAGGAATCCTGTTGATGCGCTGAAATATGAATAAAATTGCGATCATACTGAACTGATAAAATTTACGGAATTTCTTCAGACATAATTAAGATTGTAAAGTTTTTTTGTCTTGAATTTA
>CAYNTB010000136.1:0-1557 GCA_964399905.1 uncultured Bacteroidales bacterium
TGAGTAATTGTCTGAGTATTGAAAGATTTCAAGTGTCGGACTGTTAATTTCAAATCCGGGTAAACGCAAATGTCCGCCCCTGATTTTTACATTTTCAATACCGGTGGCATCGTCGAGCCATTTGCCATTCAGATCCCGTTCGGGCCAGAGTGGTTTGCAATCAAAAACATTGATATAGAATTCGGCTAATTTTTTCCAATCCCTGGAAATGATATTGACATGAACAAAATTTATATTCATAGCTATATGTTTAGAAATTGATAATCCTTAAAATATGGATAAATAAAATTAAACAATTTAAGTTAAATGCATCATTGAATTTTAAATTGATAATTTAGTAATTTGCATAAAATTCATCAAAATAATCGCAAATGGAATATCAGGGTTTCGCGCTTCTGGATTATATTGTTTTTATAAGTTATGGCTTATTGATTGTTTTCATTGGGTTATGGGTTTCGAGAACAAAAAAAGGCACAAAAAAAACGGCACAGGATTACTTTCTGGCAAGTAAGTCGTTGCCATGGTGGGCCATTGGGGCCTCATTAATAGCGGCAAACATTTCGGCTGAGCAGATGATAGGTATGTCGGGTTCTGGTTATGCCATTGGATTGGGAATTGCCAGTTATGAATGGATGGCAGCCATCACCCTGATCATCGTTGGAAAATATTTTTTGCCGGTATTTCTGCAAAAGAAAATATATACCATGCCCCAGTTTTTGGAAATGAGGTATGATGGGCGGGTGCGAACTGCCATGGCTTCATTTTGGCTGGTGGTTTATGTTTTCGTTAATCTGACCTCCGTATTATACCTCGGTGCATTGGCAATGGAAACAATTATGGGGATTCCGATCAATTATGCCATTGTTGGTTTGGCAGTTTTTGCGGCCATTTATTCAATTTATGGCGGATTGAAAGCTGTTGCCTGGACAGATGTGGTACAGGTTATCTTCTTAGTGGGAGGTGGTTTGGTTACCACATACCTTGCTTTGGATGCAGTTTCGGGTGGGAATGGTTTTTTTGCCGGTTTCAATGAAATATTAACCCATGCTCCCGAAAAATTTAATATGATACTTCAAAAGGGCGAACTCATGATCCCGGATGGCAATGGGGGGGTTAAAGATGCTTATATGGATTTACCGGGCATCAGTGTTTTAATAGGGGGCATGTGGATTGCGAACATTTCATACTGGGGCTTTAATCAATATATTATTCAGCGTGGATTGGCGGCAAAAAGTGTAAAAGAGGCACAGAGAGGCGTTATATTTGCAGGTTTTCTTAAAATATTAATTCCGTTAATAGTTGTAATACCGGGTATTGCGGCATTTGTTTTGACGAAGGATACAGCACTCATCGATCCCTCGGACAAAGCCTATCCCTGGTTGCTTCATAATTATGTGCCTGCCGGAATCAAAGGCCTTGCTTTTGCGGCCCTGGCAGCGGCCATCGTATCTTCACTTGCATCCATGCTTAATTCAACCTCCACTATTTTTACGATGGATATCTATCAGAAATTTATCAATAAAGCAGTTGGCATTTTACAGCAGGATTCCAGAATCT
>CAYNTB010000136.1:1609-6429 GCA_964399905.1 uncultured Bacteroidales bacterium
AGTTTTGTTGCATTAATGATCGCAGTTTTCTCTGCACGGCCACTCTTGGGTAATCTGGATCAGGCATTTCAATATATACAGGAGTTTACCGGTTTTGTAACTCCCGGGGTTGTGGTCATCTTCTGTTTTGGATTGTTTTGGAAAAGGATCAATGCAGATGCTGCACTCTGGGTGGCCATTCTTACCATCCCGCTCTCATTTGTATTTAAATTGCTTTGGCCGGCTTTGCCATTTATTGATCGAATGGGCCTGGTATTTCTTTTGCTGGCCGCAATAGCCATCACCATAAGTTTTGCAGCTAAGAAAATTGTGGTTAAAGGGCTTGATCTCAAACGGGAAATGTTCAAAACGGATATGAAATTCAATATTTTGGCAATTTTATTAAGTGCCATCGTGATGATGTTGTACCTTCTGTTTTGGTAATTATTTTTGAGGATAAAATTCAAAAACTCCTAAATCGGGTTTAATACTGCGCGATTTTCCCAATATGTCGAGCGGAGCTTTGAGCGAGATTATCGAAGAAGCTTTGTCTATGGCAGGGGAGAGGCTGTCGAGTTGAAAATTTAATGCATGCGTGTCCTTAAAAAGATTTGTCGGATTGAGCAATGTCTGTTCATAATTTTCATTGTTTGAAATATCCAATTGGGTTTTAAGGGCATTGTGATCAAAATAAATGACAGGGCTTGAGCTGGTATTAAAATCCATTTCCAGTTCTTCTGATTTCAACCCATCGATGATGCAATTTCCAAAAAAGGATTCAAAGGGATATACCGTTGATTCATTGCTATAATTGAGGCTGTAATTATTGAAGTAAACAGAAGGTGTTTTACGAACTGCAGCATCCCAATAATTGGCAAAGGTAGAATGAATGAAGCTGTAGCTGCCTCCCATCGTAAGGGCCAGTAAGTAATTTCCACAATTGGTTACCAGGTTATTGGTGCCTTCAATATGATAATTCCGGCTTAATATTCCCGATCCGCTCATATTTGAAATCTGTGTGTTTTTAAGAATCAGTTTGTTTCCTAATGGTTCGACAAGTGTTTCTGTCTGGATGCCGATAAATCCGTTTCGGATAATTGCATAATTAATGATATTGTCACTATTTCCTTCATTGATCCAGATACGATCCCATTGTCCGGGCATATCACGGTAATATTCATCCAATCTGTCTCCTTCAAATGTTACCGGTTGTTCGAGCGTGCCATTAACCTGAATTTTCCCACCCTTATAAATCCAGAGCCCTGAATTATTATGGAAGTGAATTTTTGTCCCTTCTTCAATAATCAGGCTGTAACCCGAATCAACAACCGCATAACCATAAACCAAATAAGGTTTGTTTTTGTTCCAACGAACTTTGCCGTCGGGGGAGTTGAGAATTTTAAAGGGTGGAAGCCCTTCAATGTTTTGGTCGGCAATAATGTAATTTGCATTCTGACCAAAGGCTACCAATTCAACGGTTTGCAGATGTCCATTTGTATTAAACTGAATCTGGTCGCTTACAACAAACGGGCTGTTTTGGTTGTTCGGATTAATTAACACCTTAACAAAAATAAATATGCTGTCACCGGCATTCAGTTCGAGCTCGTTAACCTTTAGTTTAGCATCCCCATCAATGTTTAATCGAAACGCAGAATTTTCGCCGCCTAACAATTCAATTGCATCGATCTCAATTTTATGGTCAAATGGATTGTAAACCTTGAGTTGTTTCGTAATTGATCCAATGCTTGTGAATACCGTATCGAATAAAATTGAATCACTTGAAAACCTTAGCGCCAGGCCTTGTTCATTCGTAAATATTGTGTTTTTTTTACATGAACTTTGAAGCAAAAAAATCCCGATTAAAGCAAAAAAGATGAGTGGATAATATGTAGAAGATTTCTGAAACATATGTATATTTGAAAATCAAAGATAATTAAACCCATAATTATACGGTTCTAATTCCTAAATATTGTTTAATGGATCATTTTTATTTACCAAAGACTAAAATTTTAAAATTATTTTCCATGATTAATCATCAGATAAAAAAATTGATCTTTGTTTTATCCGTTGTTTTTTTGCTTCCTGTATGCTCATATGCACAAATGGATGATAGTAGTGTAAAAGCCGGAAATCGTCTTTTTGTCGGTGGTAATTTGGGTGTGCAGTTTGGCACTGTTACCATTATTGATATTTCGCCGAATGCTCACTATTATCTGACAAAAAAGATGGCAGTTGGTTTTGGTTTAACATATCAATATTATCAGGATTCAAGGTGGGGTTCCAAAAAAACGTCGAATATTTATGGTGGGAGGTTTTTTACCAGTTATTCATTGATTCCGCAAGTATTTGCCCATGCAGAATATGAGTTGCTAAATATTGAAGTCATGGATGAATTGGGAAATTATGCCCGAAAAAATGTAGCCAGTGCCCTTGTAGGAGGAGGTTACCGCCAGGCAATTGGGCCACGCATGTATTCTGAAATCATGATTCTGTGGAATTTAACAGAATCCGTTGACTCGCCATATACCAATCCGATATACAGGATTGGGTTTATCATTGGTTTATAAACAGGTGATCGACTTAGGCTTTATCAAGGACCTCAATCAGTAATCTCCAAAACTTAAGGGTGCTCTCAATATGAAGCCTTTCATCCGGCGAATGCGCTCCTTTTATGGTTGGGCCGAACGAAATCATATCCATTTCAGGATATCTTGCACCGATCAGTCCGCATTCTAGTCCGGCATGAATTGCAAGAACCTCGGGTTCCTGATCAAACAACTTGCGATAGGATTCTGCTGTGAGTTTGGCAATGGCTGATTTTGGATTCGGTGTCCAGCCCGGATATCCATCGGTATGTGAAATTTTTGCTCCGCTGAGCACAAAAGATGCTTTAACCATATTTGCAGCGTCAATTTTTGCAGATTCTACTGAACTTCGCTGGCTTGTCGTAATAAGAATATGATCAGCAACTGTTTTTATAGCAGCCAGGTTGGTTGAAGTTTCAACAAAACCCGGAATTTCTGCCGAATAAGCCAATACTCCGTGAGGGCATGAATATACTGAGTTTAGCAGACGGTTTTGTGTATTGCTGTCAATAACAAACTTAGGTTTGTTAGTGCTTTCAAATTGCATTTCCAGACCTGGATCCGTGATTTTAAATTCATTTTTTAGGGTCTGATGATATTCTTTGAAAAAAGCATTGAAAATTTCTTTCTGGTTATTTGGAATGCATATGGTTGCAAATGATTCTCTGGCAATGGCATTTCGCAGGTTTCCACCATCAAAATGTGAAAGCCGGAACGCAAATTTTTGGGCTGCCATCCACAAAAAACGGTTCAATATTTTATTGGCATTGCCCAGGCCCTTATTAATTTCATCCCCTGAATGGCCGCCTTTTAATCCCTTAACGCTAACCTTATAACTATCGAAATTTTCGGGAACCGTTTCTTTATTATAACTTAATTCAATAATGGTGTCCATGCCCCCGGCACATCCGATAAATAGCTGTCCTTCATCTTCCGAATCAAGGTTTAATAGCATTTTTCCTTTCAAAATGGATTTATCCAGGTGCTTGGCTCCCGTCAGACCCGTTTCTTCATCCGTGGTAAAAAGGCATTCGAGTGGCCCATGCTTAATATTTGTTGATTCCAGTATTGCCAATTGCGCTGCGATACCAATTCCATCATCTGCGCCAAGTGTAGTGCCTTGAGCCTTTATCCATTCACCATCAATATAAGCCTGAATGGGATCTGTTTCGAAATTATGGATTTTATCGTTGTTTTTTTCACAAACCATATCCATATGACTTTGGAGAATGATTGTTTTCGCATTCTCTTTTCCTTTACTGGCAGGTTTTTTAATAATAATATTGCCAATATTGTCCTGGTGGGTTTCTAATTGATGTTTTTTTCCAAATTCCAATAGAAAAGCTGCAATTTTTTCTTCTTTTTTAGATGGTCTGGGAATTTTAAGTATTTCATTAAAATAGTGCCAAAGTCTGCCAGTTTCAGCCGACGCAATAAGTTGATCCATGATGGTGTATTTTCAATATTCATGCAAAGTTACTAAAATTGAATGATAACTTTAAAAAATGAAAAATTCATCCTTTAACTCATTTTGTGATGCATTACGAGCTCTGGAGATATAAGATCCTACTGAAAAGATTTTGTTTGTTAAATGAACTTGTTTATTTTATCAAATAATTCATTTCTTCGTAAGGGTTTCGAAATATAATCGTCACAGCCGGCATTTAATATTTTTTCGCGATCTCCTGCCAAAGCAAATGCAGTGACTGCAATAATGGGTAATCCGGGACGGAGTTTCTTAATTTGGCTGGTTGCTTCATAGCCGTTCATTTCGGGCATTTGCATGTCCATTAAAATTAAATTAACCGGCATATTTTCGCTACAATATTGTACAGCTTGTTTTCCATCTTTAACCCACACAATCTCTGCTTTGGTTTTTTTCAAATAGGTTTCCAAAAGGTAATAGTTTGACTCTACATCTTCGGCTACTAAAATTGTTAATTTCTTATCGAATTCTGCTTTGTGGTTCTTTGTTTCAATGTTCTTTTTAGGCTTTATCTCTTTTTCACATGGATTGGCAGGGATTTCTAATGTAAATGTTGATCCAACGCCTAACTTAGATTCAACATGTATTTCCCCGCCCAGAAGTTTGGCAATATTGCTTGAAATGGTTAGCCCCAGCCCTGTGCCTCCGTATTCGCGTGTGTAAGAATCATCTGCTTGTCTGAACCTTTCAAAAATGATGTTTAATTTATCCGGAGGCCATTGGAACTTTAAGCCGGGAGCCAGCAATTCTGCGATATTTTAAAACGGTTT
>CAYNTB010000137.1:0-6334 GCA_964399905.1 uncultured Bacteroidales bacterium
AATCAGGCTGAGGTATCTTGCCCCCGACGCGTATGAAACCATCGACATGGCCGGGATGGGTGTAAATCCCGCCAGACGGTCGGGGCCGTATTTCGTGATGGTATGGATGTTGGCTGCGGCAATGATCTCGTTCACCTCATCCCATCCTGCACGCACCATGCCGCCCAGGCCCCGCTCCGACTTATATTTTCTCGAGATCACGGGATCGTCCATGAGGCTTTCCCAGGCTTTGACAGGATCACCCACACGCGATTTTGCCTCACGGTAGGCTTTAACCAGGGTAGCCCTTATCATGGGGTATTTCACCCGGTTGGCACTGTAAAGGTACCATGAATAACTGGCACCGCGCGGGCAGCCCCGGGGTTCATGGTTTGGTAATCCTGGCCTCGTCCGGGGGTAATCGGTTTGCTGGACTTCCCAGGTCACCAGCCCGTTTTTCACATAGATCTTCCACGAACAGGACCCCGTACAGTTCACCCCGTGGGTGGAGCGCACAACCTTGTCGTACTGCCAGCGATTGCGGTAAAAACTTTCCCAGTCGCGCTTTTCGTCTGTCAGCACCGAATGATTATCCGGGCTTTTCGTTACTTTATTACTGAAATAGGCAAATTTGTTTAGAATGCTCATAGGATATGTTTAATTTGCTTACAATGCGATTATATACTTTTGACTGCGGCCGAAGCTTTCTTTTTGCGCATGCTGATCAAAAAATAGATGATCAGCAGGTTGACCAGGGCAAGGGCGACAAAGACCAGGAAACCGCGGGCATATCCTGTTGCGCCGAGGCTGCCGGCAATGGCCCCCATGATGGGAGGCAGTGCAAAACCTCCGAAAGCGCCCAGACCACCTACCCATCCAGCTGCACCACCAACTGCCTGGGGTATGTAAACAGGGACCAGCTTGAAAATGGCTGCATTGGCAATCCCCATGCCTGAAGCCAGCAGAATGACGGCAATCATGCTCATAGGAATAGTGCTGGCATAGGAAAGCAGCATGGCGGCAAGGAGCACAGCGGCCATGGAGAACAGGGCGATCCTCTCACCACCGAACCGGTCGGCAATGGAGCCTCCCGGTACCCGGATGGCTGAAGCAAGGATCGAGAAAATTGCCGTGAAAAGTCCAGCCTTCACAGGTGAAAAGCCCTGATATTCGACCCAATAAGTAGGGAACCAGGCTGTGAGGGCGATAAAACCACCGAAAGTTGTAAAATACAGGACAACCAGTGCCCAGGTATTCTTAACCCTCGCCGAATTGATCAGGCTGTCCTTTATGCTGCCCGCAGGAAATATCTCCTGCCCGTCGGCACCGGCCTTCATCCTGGCTTCCTGATCTGACAGACCGGCTCTGCGGTGTTGGAAATATGGCGCATTGATGCCGATGAACCCGTAAAGTACGGTCCCCAGCAGAAGGAACAGGAACCAGGCGAAATAGGCTGATATGAAGCCATATGCTGTCAGGTAAAGGGGCAGAACCAGGGAAAAGATACCCGGCGCGAGGTTCCCGATCCCTGCAAATGTTCCCAGGGCAACGCCCTGCCGGCTGCGGGGAAACCAATAGGATGTCTGGCCAATACCAACAGAGAATGTGGCGATGCCACACCCGCTGAGGAAACCGAACAGCAGTACGATGCCGTACATGCCATGCATTCCGTCAGGGTAAGAGGTGTATAGCAAAAGGGTAACACCTCCAAGACCGATCACGCTGAGTAGCAGCAGGATAAAGAATGGTCTTTTCCCACCTGTGGTATCAACCCATGCACCAAAGGGGATACGCAGCAGGGAGCCTGAAAGTGAAGGAATGGCGATCAGCAGGCCCAGAAGCGCCGGTGTAAGGTCCATGGCCTCCTTGAACCTCATGGCGGTCGGGCCATAGAGCGCTACCGCGGCGAAGCCGAAGAAGAAACCCAGTGTCGTTCCGAATAGCCCTCTCTGGCTGTTTCCATGTAAATTCATAATAATAGAATTTCTCTTAGTCAAATATAGAAATTAATCAGTTTGGGAATTCTTAAATAAAAATATGAATTATCATTGAATAAAACTCCATGGTGTTTTTTATTAGTTCTATTTACCATTCTCTTTACGTCGCTGAATGATGGTCATATTTATGATATTTTGGCTTCGTTTGATCCATCCAAAATTCAAGCAAATATCCCAACCGTTACCGTCAATCGAAAAAACAGGCAGCTTTGGTAAACTGAAAAGTAAACTATTGTGATATGACACAGAAACTTACGAACTTTAAGCATGAAGCCAACACTCAAGCCGAATTGATCAAAAAAACAAAAAAAATAAAAATCATAAGCCTCTGTATTATTGCTATTTAAAAAAAAATAAAAAAATAATTTGGAATTTCCGAGTTAATTGCATTATCTTTGCGGAGTGAATATTCACAAACATAAAAGATTTGGAAATGATTTCAGAATTATCCGACAGGCAAAAAGAAATAATAAATGTTTCGCTTGAATTAATTGCGGAAAACGGAATACAGGGACTAACGATTAAAAACCTGGCAAAAAAGATTGGCTTTTCCGAATCGGCAATTTACCGTCATTACGAAAATAAAATTGAAATTTTAGTGGCAATTCTTAACTATTTTAAGGAGAATACGGAAAGACTTTTTACTGCTGAACTGAATGCTGAAGGTGATGGTCTCACTAAAATAAATCATCTGTTCCAAAATCAATTCAGGATATTTTCAAACTTCCCATCGCTGGTGGCCGTTATTTTCTCGGAAGAATTATTCAGAAATGAAGCGGTTTTGGTGAAGAAAGTTTCTGAAATTATGACTAATAATTTTGCTACCCTAACAAGCATTATCAAAGCCGGTCAGGAAGAAAACGAACTCAGAGGAGATATTGACGCGGAGCATTTAGCCCTTGTTGTAATGGGGACACTTCGTTTATTTGTTAAGCAATGGCAAATTTCGGGTAAATCATTTAATCTGATCGAGAAAGGGAAAGAACTTTCAAACGTAATAGAAATTTTAGTGAAAAATAAAATATAAAAATGGAGATCGGCGAAGTGAACGAAATCAAAATTGAAGTATCGGCAGGTTACCTGGTAGGGAGTCATAAAAACATAGCTCATTACTTGTATCATAACTTAAAAAATGTGGTGCGCATTTTTTGGTTATTGAACGCCAAGCCAGAACACAGCCGAAGTTGAGTTGAGCAAAAAAATTTCACCGATTTGGTTAGTGAATGTTTACTTATAAATAAAATGATGAAAATACCAGAAAATGAAATAATAGAAAAAGCGGCCGGAATAATTATGAATTCCGGTGTTAAGGAACTTACTGTTCATAATTTGGCGGATGAACTTCTTGTCAAGGAAAGTCAGCTTTGCCAACAGGTATCAAAAGATGATGATATTCTTTTAATTCTTATGCTCAGTTTTGAAAGCGATATTTTTGAATTTTTAAGAGGTATTGATCAAAGTAGCGATTCACCCGAAAATAAACTGAAGATCATTTTTAAAAAGCTATATTTTTTGTTTTTGCAAAAACCATATTACCTGGATATCCTTTTTGATAAAAATTTGAAAAACAGAGATAAAAGTATTATGAATTCTTTCTTTCGGATTCGAAAAATGGCTGAAAATTATTTAACGGATATAATAAATAAAGGAAAAACCGAGAATTCCTTCAAAACCAACGTTTCAACTTCAATTCTCGTGGGGAAAATATTGTCTGATTTTAGAACATTCATGAATGACGAACAAAGGTTTCATGAGCTTATTCTCGAAATGAAAAAACTACAAACTCTAAAAGATTAAAATAAAATGAGTGTCAAAAAAATTTATACTTATAGGTTAGTGAGTATTCACAAATCAAAGCGAACATTGATGTTATTGGTTGCCTTATCTGTTTTTAATACAGGGCAAGCACAGGCGTGGTCGTTGCAGCAATGTATTGATACTGCAATGGTTAACAACAAAAACCTGCAAATGAGCCGGAATAAAATGGAAATCGGGACTGAAAAACAAAGCGAAGCAAAAGCTAATCTCATTCCAAAGGTCAGCCTGAATGCCGATTACAAGTATTTTGCAGATCTGCCCTACCAGTTCATGCCGCAATCGGCTTTTGGCGGCCCCGAAGGTGTGTACAAGGAAGTGCAAATGGGCGTGCCTCATAACATGGGTGCAAATATCCAACTTGCGATGCCGGTGTACAACGCCCAGGTTTTCGGAGCCATTGAAGCAACGAAAATTGCTTCCGAATTAAACAGTCTGCAATACAAAAAAACCGAAGAACAAGTGTTTTTCGAAATCTCGAACCTTTATTACAATGCGCAGATTCTGATTCACCAGAAAGCGTTTATCGATAGCAACCTGGTGAACACCGGCAAATTGCTCGAAAATTTAAAGCTTTTGCACGAGCAGCAAATGATTAAGAAAAGTGATGTTTCAAAAGTTGAATTGCAAAGGGAACAGTTAAGCACGCAACGCAAACTGGTGGAGAATAATTTAGAGCTGGTAATGAATGCCCTGAAATTTTCGATGGGAATCCCTGTTCAGCAGCAAATACAAATTGAAACTGCTATTAAAAACAAGGAGCTGGTCAATTATACCAATTCCATGCCGGTTGATTTACAAATTGCCTTCATCCAAAACAAACTTTTAACAAGCGAATTAAGTACGCTGAAAAATTCCCGCTTACCTACGGTATCGCTGTTCGGCAGTTACGGGCAAACCGGGTTTGGCTATAGCGAAAAACCCAACGATTTCCTCAAATTTTACCCCACTACTTTTGCAGGTGTGCAATTATCGCTTCCCTTGTTTAACGGAACCGTTACCAAACGAAAAATCAATCAGAAAAAGCTGGAAATCCAAAACAACCAATTGCAAATTGATCTGGTTAAAGACCAAAACCAAATGCAGATTGAAAATGCCATGCGGCTCAGGGCATTGAACATGCAAACCATCGAAAACACAACTAATCAAATCGAACTGGCAAATACCGTCTACAACGAAATGGTGTTGCAGCAAAAAGAAGGCACCGCTACGCTGGCTGATATTTTGCTGGCCGACAATGCGGTACGGGAAGCACAAACCAGCTATTTAACTGCCATTATCGAATACCTGAAAGCCGATTTGGAGTTGCAAAGATTAAGCGGAAATATTTCACTAAAAAATTAAATACTGAACGATCATGTTTAAAAAAATCATTTTCAGCGTCATCATTCTGGCACTCGTTGTTTTTACTGTTCTTAAACTTAAAAGCAACAAGGATATTGCAGAGGAAAGAGTGTATCAGTACAACCGGGAAAAGCCGATTAGTGTTCAGGCAATGCAAGTCAGCGCTGGTAATTCACAAAACGAATATACCTATTCCGGCACATTCGGACCCACCAAAGAGAGCAAAATCAGCGCCGATTTACAAGGAAAAGTAAACGACGTTTTGGTTGATTTAGGGGCTTCGGTACAAAAAGGGCAAACGCTTATTCAGTTGGACAATTCGCTTCTAAAACTACAATTGCAAAGTGTTGAAATTCAAATTGAAGGACTTGAAAAAGATGTGAAGCGATTTACAGTCCTGGCTGCTGCCGATGCCGTTCAGGGTGTTCAGCTCGAAAAAGCCGAATTGGGCTTAAAGACAGCCAAAGTCCAAAAAGCAACCCTGGAGGAACAAATCAGCAAAGCCACTATTCGTGCTCCGTTTAATGGAATTGTTACGGGAAAGATGACCGAAGAAGGTGCCTATGCGGCACCGGGAATGCCGCTTTTGCAAATTACCGAAATCTCGAACCTGAAATTTACCGTGAATGTGCCGGAAAACGATTTATCGAGATTTATCGAGGGGCAAATTTGTCAGGTTTTGGTCGATGTATACCCTGAACTTATA
Organism: uncultured Bacteroidales bacterium; assembly: GCA_964399905.1. Classification (GTDB taxonomy): domain Bacteria; phylum Bacteroidota; class Bacteroidia; order Bacteroidales. Next base: position 5,842 of record CAYNTB010000137.1, read on the forward strand.
ATCGACGGAAAAGTAAGCATGGTTGGGAGCCAGGCAAATATGGGTAACAGTTACCCGGTTCAGCTTGCATTAAAAAATACGGCTGATCTGAAAATTAAGTCTGGCATGTTTGGAAAGATAAAAGTAAAATCTGCCGACAACAAAAAGCAAATCAGTATACCGGCATCGGCGATGGTTGGAACCACCATTCAGCCGCAGGTGTTCGTAATTAAAAACGGAAGAGCCGTGTTGCAAAACATCATTGTTTCCGAACGGTTTGAAGATAAAGTAGTGGTTTCGGAAGGCATTTCGGAAGGCGACCATATTGTCACCAATGGGTTCATCAACCTTTTCGACGGTGCTAAAGTCACACTAAAATAAATAAAAAGATGAATATTACAGAAATTTCAATAAAACGACCGTCACTTATTATTGTGCTCTTCAGCGTTTTTGCGCTGCTGGGAATTATCGGGTATCAAAACCTGAGTTACGAACTGCTGCCCGATTTTAACCA
>CAYNTB010000138.1:0-2833 GCA_964399905.1 uncultured Bacteroidales bacterium
AGGGCTCCTGAAGCATTTCCGGCACCGACGATCGTATGTATTTCATCAATAAACAATATGATCTCCGGATTTTTTTCAAGTTCGTTCAGAACGGCTTTCATCCTTTCTTCAAACTGTCCTCGATATTTTGTACCGGCAACCAAGGATGCCAAGTCCAAAGTAATTACACGTTTATTAAAGAGTGCCCTTGATACTTTTCGATTAATAATTCGGGAAGCCAGTCCTTCGGCTATTGCCGATTTACCAACTCCTGGTTCACCTATCAAAATAGGGTTGTTCTTTTTTCTGCGGCTCAGGATTTGCGCAATACGTTCTAGTTCACGTTCACGCCCCACAATCGGATCCAGCCTGTTTTCTTCGGCTGCCAATGTCAGGTCATGTCCAAAATTATCCAATACGGGGGTTTTCGATTTTGTATCCTGTACCTTTTTGGCACCACCGCTGCCACCATAACTCTTGCCTATATCGTCATAATCATCTTCGGTCGGATCGTTTGGTATCTCCGCACTCGGTGTAATATCTTTTTCCTCATTTCTCATTGTCAGTGCCTTAACTTCATCTTTTACTGCTTCATAGTCAATGCCCCGTTTATGTAATGAACGTGTAACTACATTATCCTCATCCTTTAATATGGCCAACATGAGATGTTCTGTCCCGATCAATTCGCTATTGAATAATTTTGCTTCCAGATAAGTTATCTTCAAGGCCCTTTCAGCTTGTTTGATCAAAGGGATATTTTCAGGCTTTTTATATGATTTGTCTGAATTTCTCACTGAGGCTTCAATCGTTCTTCTGATATCATCGATATCTGCCCCAAAATATTTTAAAATCTGGATCGCCATTCCGTTGCCTTCCCTTATAATTCCAAGTAAAAGGTGTTCCAGGCCTATATAACTATTCCCCAGCCTTATGGCTTCTTCCCGACTATATGTTAATACGTTCTTAACGCGCTGTGAAAACTTTGCTTCCATAAATGGTATTTAATTCATAAATTTACTACAAAAATAAGCATAATCTACTAACTCTCCCATCAATAATAATGCCACTGAAATATTCCCCTGAATCTCACAGCTTGACCGGATTGCTAAAAATTCGCCACTTGCTGAATTACAGCTGTTTGCATAAAAATAAAAATAACATCTCAAATGGAAAATATAAATGCTCAATTGAATAATTATTAACATCTTTCTGTTAGTAATAAAAAGATGCTAAATAACTGTGATGGGATGCAAAAAATTAGTAATTTCGTATGTTTTAACTACAAATACTAATTGATTAATACAGAGTAGATTAAGTAATAAATAATATGGAAGAAGGAAGCAAAATTCTGAAAGTGAATATTGAAGATCAGATGAAGTCTGCCTACATCGATTATTCAATGTCGGTGATTGTGTCAAGGGCTTTACCGGATGTTCGTGATGGATTGAAGCCTGTGCACAGGCGTGTTTTATACGGAATGCTTGACCTGGGCGTGTTATCTAACCGACCCTATAAAAAATCAGCACGTATAGTTGGGGAAGTTTTGGGTAAATACCACCCACATGGCGACACTTCAGTATATGATGCAATGGTACGAATGGCCCAGGAATGGTCGTTGCGTTATCCTTTGGTTGACGGTCAGGGTAACTTTGGTTCAATTGATGGTGACAGTCCGGCAGCTATGCGATATACCGAAGCCCGCTTACGGAAAATTGCAGAAGAAATGTTGTCAGATATTGATAAGGATACCGTCGATTTCCAGCTTAACTTTGATGATTCATTAAAAGAACCGGTAGTTCTTCCGGCACGTATTCCGAATTTATTGATAAATGGCGCTTCGGGAATTGCTGTGGGAATGGCAACAAATATGCCACCTCACAACCTTACAGAAGTGATCAATGGTACCATTGCTTATATTGATAAGCGGGAAATTACCATTCCTGAATTAATGCAGTACATTAAAGCACCCGATTTTCCGACCGGAGCAATGATTTATGGGTATGAAGGGGTTAAAGATGCTTTTGAAACAGGAAGAGGGCGCGTGTTAATGCGTGGAGAAACCACTATCGAAGAGCATTCAAACGGACGTGAAAGCATTATCGTTACCTCCATCCCTTACCAGGTGAATAAAGCTGAAATGATCAAAAAAACAGCCGACCTGATCAATGACAAAAAAATTGATGGGATTTCGGATATAAGGGACGAATCTGACAGGAACGGGATCAGGATTGTTTACGATTTAAAGAAGGATGTTGTGACCAATGTGGTGCTAAACCAATTGTATCAATTAACCGCCCTACAGTCCTCATTTAGTGTAAATAACATTGCACTGGTCAATGGTCGTCCAAAGACATTGAATTTAAAAGATCTGATCTATCATTTTGTGGAACACCGCCATGAAGTTGTAATCAGACGGACCAAATACGAACTCTCAGAAGCAGAAAAAAAGGCACACATTCTGGAAGGAATGCTGATCGCACTTGATCATCTCGACGAAGTGATTGCATTAATCAGGGCTTCCCAGACTCCAGAAGAAGCAAGAAATGGATTGATTGAAAAATTCGAGCTTTCTGAAATACAGGCACGGGCGATCCTGGATATGAGACTGCAAAAATTAACAGGACTCGAACGGGATAAAATCAAACTTGAATATGATGAACTGATCAAACAGATTACCTATTATAAGGAATTACTCAGCAATGAGTCCATGCGGATGGATATGATTAAATCAGAATTGGTTGAGATCAGAGATAAGTACGGAGATGAATCGAGAAGCCAGATTATTTATTCTGCCGAAGACTTCAAAATAGAAGATACCATAGTGGGATATGGAGAGGACGTGGCCGAACTAGAG
>CAYNTB010000138.1:2843-5528 GCA_964399905.1 uncultured Bacteroidales bacterium
GATGATGAAGTGGTCATTACCATTTCGCACATGGGCTATATTAAACGCACCCAACTTTCTGAATACAGACAACAGAAAAGGGGAGGGCGCGGTGCAAAAGGCAGCGGCAACCGCGACGAAGATTTTCTGGAATACCTGTTCATTGCAAGCATGCACAATTATATGCTGTTCTTTACAGAAAAAGGTAAATGTTTTTGGTTGAGGGTTTTTGAAATTCCAGAAGGAGGGAAGACCTCAAAAGGCCGGGCCATCCAGAATATGATAAATATCGAGCCGGATGATAAAGTCAGGGCATTTATAAATGTTAAAGATCTGAAAGATAAAGAATATGTAGAAAATAACTTTATCATTCTCGGTACAAAAAAAGGAACAATCAAGAAAACATCACTTGAAGCTTATTCACGCCCCCGTCAGAATGGCATTAACGCCATTACGATCAATGAAGGTGATTATTTGCTCGAAGCCAGACTCACAACGGGCCACAGCGAAATTATTATGGCCCTGAAATCGGGAAAAGCAATTCGTTTTAATGAGGAAAAAGTGAGGCCAATGGGAAGAAATGCTGCAGGGGTAAGGGGCATCAGCCTTGCCGGCCCTGATGATGAAGTAATTGGAATGATTTGTATTAATGGTGATAGTGAAGATATCCTCGTGGTTTCGGAAAACGGCTACGGTAAGCGTTCATCTATAGATGATTACCGCATCACAAACAGGGGAGGTAAAGGGGTAAAAACAATAAATATCACCCAAAAAACCGGCCAGTTAATTGCCATTAAAGAAGTTCAGGATAAGGATGACCTGATGATTATCAACCGCTCGGGTTTAATTATTCGTTTACCGATCGTCGAACTGAGGGTGATGGGTCGTGCCACGCAAGGCGTCCGTTTAATAAATCTGAAAGATAATGATTCGATTGCTTCGGTTGCAAAAGTTGAAATGATACTGGAAGACGAATCGGATGAAGTTGATAATGAGGTAAATGACAATGAAATTATCAGCGATGAAGATTTTGGCAAGGAAATTGAAAGTTAAACTATATAAAATTGTTAAAAATAATTAATCAATGATTTATTTTGGAGCAAATATGTATCTTTGCTCCATAAAAAAATCGCAAAAATCAGAACTATGAAAAAATACGCAATCCTACTCAGTCTGCTCATTGCTTTTAATGTGACCAATGCGCAAACAGGTAAACGAAACAGTGCCTTTAATTATTTGAAAGGCGGAAACTTACCTAAAGCTAAAGTTGCTATCGACGAAGCTTGTGAACATCCAAACACAATGAACGATGCTAAAACCTGGCTTTATAAAGGTGAAATATATTTGGAAATTGCAAAAAGTCCGTTGGGCGACCTGGTAGGAATTTCTGCAGATAATGCCGCAAAAGAAGGTTACGCAGCTCTGCTTAAAGCTAAAGAACTGGATACTGATAATTCCATTCAGGAAGATATGAATGTATACCTGGGAATAGCCGGGGAAGTTTTCTTCAATCTTGCGGTTAACAAGTACAATAATCAAACTTATGCCGAAGCCGGTCAGCTTTTTGATAAATCATATGAAATCACAAATAGTATCGGACGAATTGATACAACCGCACTATTTAATGCAGCAATGTCGTATGGTAAAGGCGAAGTTAATGACATGGCATTAATTAAATACGGAAAACTGGCCAGCATGAGTTATGATAACTCAATAGTTTACTATTCTTATACCACTTTATTAAAAATGGCAGGGGACACTGCTCTGGCATTGCAGGTTATTGACAAAGGCCGTAAAATGTTTCCTGATGATTTTAACCTGATCCTGGCAGAAACAAATTTGTTCCTCGAAACTTTGCAAACAGACAAAGCCATGGCAAACCTACAGTTGGCCCTGGAGCTTGATTCAAGCAATTACACTATTTTTCACGCTGTAGGAGCAATGTATGATGTAATTTTCAATAATGAAGATGAATTTACCGAAGAAGAAAGACTTGCTGCTTTCGACAATAGTGAAGCCGCTTATTTAAAATCCATCGAATTAAATCCAGACTTTTTTGATGCCATTTATAATTTGGGTGCATTATACTTTAATAAAGGTGTATTTTACTTAACAAAAGCCGATGCATTGCCGTATGGTGATAAAAATTATGAGGCATTAAAAGTGAAAGGGGATGATTTTCTGAAAGTTGCTTTACCTTATTTAGAAAAAGCATTAAGTATTAAAGGAGATGATTATAATACTTTATTCTCATTGAAACAGATTTATTCACGTACCGGAGAAACCGAAAAATACAAAGCAGTTAATGATAAACTCGCCGAAATTGGTGAACCTGATGCAGAATAAGATTTAATAATTTACGAAAGGGAGGATATGGATTTATTCTCCCTTTATCTTTAAAATACCTATTTAACATAATATTAATTATAGGACAACAATAAGCATATTCCGTAATACGAAGTATTTAATATAAAATCAGATTTCGGACAAACTTCTTGTTCGAAATCGTTACCGATTTTATGTTAAGGAATATGCGAATGCTTTAAATGAAACTTTAGGCTACTGTCAACTATAATTAAATATTATGTCTGCGTCACTGCGTTCCTTGCCCTCGTGTTTTTCCACTCGGGTAAATTTCTCACACAAGCCAACGCTAATTTTAAAAAAGAAAACCGTTTGCCTTCTTATTAGTCGTTATATTAAATT
>CAYNTB010000138.1:5538-6327 GCA_964399905.1 uncultured Bacteroidales bacterium
ACACGATCCGGAACTGAGCCAACGATTATTTTTTTTGCCAACGTACGAAAAATATATTTTGCTGATATTTAGGGAATGTTATATATGGATCTATATCGATACTTATAATATTTTACTGTTCATTTCTTTTGTCTTGAAACTAAAGAAACAGAATCAAGGAATAATTCAAGAAGAAAATATGAAAGAATTTACCAGTGCCATTCAGAATTAAATATTCACGATTAAGATACAAATCAGCTAAAAATATTCAATTCTCAAGGACTTAAAATTATTTTCGCTTAAATTTTTTCCTGGGTTTTTTCTCGTTTTCTTTTTCCGCTTCATCAATCAGGTCGCGCCAGTCCTTTTTTTTATCTTCGGAAAAATCCAGGGTGATTTCATAATCCATTTTTGAAATCTCTATTTGAGAAATGGGTTTTCCCAGGTTTTTCTCAATTTCTTTTAAAATCTCTTTTTCTTCAGAACTGCAAAATGAAATGGCCTGTCCTTTATTTGCTGCGCGCCCGGTCCGGCCAACGCGGTGCACATAATTTTCTGAGGTATCGGGCAAATCATAATTCACCACATATTCAACATTCGGAATGTCAATCCCGCGTGCGCTTACATCGGTGGCAATCAATACTTTTAATTCATCATTTCGGAAGGCTCTCATGGTTTTCTCCCGTTCATCCTGCGGTATATCGCTATGGATTGTTTCTGTATCGAGTCCTACCCTTTTCATGGCACTTTTTACGCGTTCGGCCCGAACCTTTGTCCTGACAAAGACCAATATCTTTTTATCAGGGTTAT
>CAYNTB010000139.1:0-6319 GCA_964399905.1 uncultured Bacteroidales bacterium
TTTGACTTTGATGCAACAGCTGACCATCGTCTTGACTGCTACCCTCGCTTCTATCGGAACCCCCGGGGTGCCTGGCGGAGGTATTATTATGATGGTAATCGTATTAAGTGCTTCGGGTATTCCGGCAGAAGGATTGGCACTTATTCTTGGAATTGACCGGCCACTCGATATGATCCGTACAGCAGTAAATGTTACCGGTGATTCCGCCGTTGCCTGCATTGTAGGCCATAGTGAGAACGAACTGGATTATTCTGTCCAAAAAAACTATTCATCTTAAAAATAGCTTGATATTATGTGGAAGAAATTACCAATATGGGGGAAAATTATCCTTGGAATGATCCTGGGTTTAATCTGGGGTTTGATCGCTACAAAAATTGGAGCTGAAAAATTTACCCTTCACTGGATAAAACCCTTTGGAACCATTTTCTTGAATTTGCTCAAAATGATTGCCGTTCCTTTGATATTTGTATCGTTGGTAAAAGGAATTTCGAGTTTGACTGACATGTCAAAACTTTCAAGAATTGGAACAAAAACCGTTGTGTACTACATCGCCACAACTTTAATTGCAACCACTTTTGGAATCGCATTGGGGCATATCGCACAACCCGGAAATACTTTCCCGGATGAAAAGAAAGCGATATATCAGCAAAAATGGGAACAAACCCTAAGTGAAAAACAACAGCAGGTCGAAGAAACCGAATCTTATCCCTTGAAGTTTATTGAGGATATGGTTCCTTCAAATATTGTACAGGCTACCGGGGATAATTCAAAAATGCTTCAAATTATTTTCTTTGCCATTCTTTTTTCAGTGGCTATGGTGATGATTGGTAAGAAAAGCGATGCAGTCAGCGAATTCATTGGCTCACTTAATTATATTGTGCTTAAGATCATAGATATCATTATGAAATATGCCCCCATTGGGGTATTTGCGCTGCTCGCCGGTGTTATTGTTGATTTTTCGGGCGATACGGATATTTTCCTGGCACTTGGAAGATATTTCTTTACGGTTGCCATCGGTTTGCTGTTGATCATTTTTATTTTTTATTCGGCTTATATTAAAATCTTTACAAATATAAAACTGATCGATTTTTATAAAGCACTGCTTCCGGCTCAATTGGTTGCATTTTCAACAAGTTCAAGTGCTGCGACTTTGCCCGTTACCATGAAACAAAATGTGGAAGAACTCGGGGCTTCTGAAAAAGTATCAAATTTTGTATTACCTGTTGGTGTGACCATTAATATGGATGCGACTGCTTTTTATCAGGCCGTTGCTGCCTTATTTATCGCCCAGGTTTACGGAATTGATTTATCCATTGGACAGCAAATTACCATTGTTTTAACCGCAACCCTATCATCGATTGGAACCCCGGCGGTACCCGGCGGAAGTATTGTAATGATACTGATTGTTATGGGAAGTGTCGGTTTGCCGGTTGAAGGAATTGCATTGGTTCTTGGGGTTGACCGGCCATTGGATATGTTACGGACAGTGGTTAATGTTTCGGGTGATACCACCATTAACCTGATTATTTCAAAATCAGAAGGAGAACTAAATTATCCGGTTGATAAAAGTACAGGCACGGAATCCTGATTACGGCCTTAATTTTATTAAGGTAATTTTAATTCAACCTTAGTGAAATAATCGTAAATTAGGGTTCTAATCATTATTCTATTTTATGGAAAATATAAAACCCAAACGCATTGGCATCCTCACTGCCGGAGGAGATTGCCCGGGGATCAATGCGGCCATCCGGGGTGTTGGTAAAACAGCCATCGTAAAATATGGAATGGAAGTGATCGGTTTCTCATCAGGCTTTATAGGCCTTATTAATAAAGATTATCAGGTTTTTAATGAAAACCAGTTATCGGGAATTCTCACATTGGGTGGAACCATTTTGGGAACTTCACGGGAGAAGCCTTTTAAGAAAACGAAAAAAAACCTTGATTTTTTAAGTAAGCCCAAGCTTATCATAAAACATTATAAAGAATTGGGACTCGACTGCCTGGTGTGCATCGGGGGCAATGGCACCCAAAAAAATGCTGCAAAATTATCGGCAGAAGGACTGAATGTTATCGGAATCCCCCAAACAATTGATAATGATGTATGGGGAACGGATGTAACCTTTGGTTTTGATTCGGCCCTTGGGATAGCAACAGAAGCAATCGATCGATTGCATTCAACCGCAAACTCGCATAAGCGAATTATGGTGATTGAGATTATGGGTCACCATGCCGGATGGCTGGCTCTTTATGCCGGGATGGCTGGTGGGGGAGATGTAATATTGATCCCTGAAATTAAATACGATCTGGAGGTGATCTATAAATATTTGCATCAGCGGGCCGAACAAAAAAAATCCTATTCCATTGTCGTGGTTGCCGAAGGTATTGAAAAACCCAAATCAAAATCGGCGGCACGTTATATTGCCCAGAAAATAATAAACAATACGGGTCTTGAAGCGCGCGAAACCATTCTGGGATACATTCAGCGCGGTGGAAGCCCAAATGCCATGGATCGGATTTTGGCAACCCGCTTTGGTGCCCATGCAGCCGATCTGATTTCACAAGGACAATACGGCAGAATGGTTTGTAAAAATGGCGAATTGATTGAATCCATTCCATTGGAAGAAGTAGGCGGAAAATTAAGACCGGTTCCTTTCGATCATCCGTTGATTACAAAGGCCCGTGGACTGGGAATTTGTATGGGTGATTATTGTATCGAATCTCAATTAAGGTAAGAAGGACAGATTCCCTATCGAATAATAATATCTTTTAAGGCCCTTTTCGGGACATGGTGGACCTGATTTTCATCCCTCCAGTATCGAACATCATTATGAGTCAGATCGTCGATTACAACCTTTTCTTTTGGGTGGCCGAGGGCGATTACCAAATTCACCTTAAGTTCTCCGGGTAAATTCAGTGCTTCATGCAGCGATTCCCTTTTTACAGAAGCAATGATACATCCGCCCAAATCCAGTTCGGCAGCACCTAATAGAATACTCTGACAGGCAATTCCCAGGTCATAATCTATATTCTTTTTTATTTCTTGATCGGAGAGGATCAGGATATAAGCCGAGGGTCTTTCTCCCTCCATGGGTCCGTCCCATTCCTGTAAATAACCCGCCCAGGCCAGGTTCGGGAAAATAAGCCGGTTGGTTTTGGCATCAGCAGATAAAAAATACCTGAGGGGCTGCAAATTTGCACCGGAAGGCGAAAGACGGGCCAGATCAACCAATGAAATTAAAATATCTTTTTTGATGGCCTTATCTTCATAAAAGCGGCGGTAGCTACGATTTTTTTTGATCAGATCTATAAGCATGGCTATTGAATATTTTAAGAAATTAAAGATAAACCTTTTTTATTGGAAATTATTTGTTCAAAGTCAAAAAACCTTCGAGGGTTCTAAATCCTCGAAGGTTTGCATTCCCACTTCATTAAGATGTCATTTCGAAGGAGTAAAACGACTGAGAAATCTCAATGTATTATAGTTTAATCTCATTGTTTAGGGCTGATACCCGCCAGCTGGCAGGTGTTATCCCATGATTAATGCTTTATTCAACAATCGTCATCTCGTCCACCAAATGTTTGGCGCCTGCGAATTTATCGATCAGGAACAAACAGTATCGGATATCTACCGAAATGTTGCGGCAGTATTCCGGATCATAATTCAGGTCGCTCATGGTACCTTCCCATACACGGTCGAAATTGAGCCCCAGCAAATGTCCGTCGGCATTCAAAATCGGGCTGCCTGAATTTCCGCCTGAGGTATGATTGGCTGCAATGAAACATACATGCATACTTCCGTCCTGATCGGCATAACGGCCATAATCCTTGTTTTGGTAAAGGCTCTTAAGTTTGGGTTCAACCACATAATCGTAAATATTCGGATCTTCTTTTTCCATGATTCCTTTCATGGTGGTAAAATGTTTATAGCTCACACCATCACTGGGGTCAAAAGGTTTCACTTTTCCGTAGGTTACCCTGAGGGTGGAATTGGCATCGGGATAAAACCTGACATCGGGCTGCATTTCCATCTGGGCCTTCATATAAATCCGTTGAAGTCTGTCGATTTCAGCAGTGTATTTTGAAATTTGCGGCCTTAATTTTTCTTCGTCAAGTTTGGCAAGATCGGCAGCAAGTAAATATGCAGGATCGTTTTGCAGCTTTTTCAATTTCCCGTATTCGGCATTGTTCAAAAAATCATTCAGTTTTTCCTGTGAAGCAAAAATTGATTTTTTGAAAACCTGATCGGCAAATTTCCCGATATCGCCTTTATATTTTGACTGGATGGTTTGGAAAAATCCGGGTAAATATTCTGCATCGCAACCTTGGCGGTACATATCGAGCAAGACTTCAAACACTTCACGGTCGATGGGCTGGTGATAATCTTTGAAAAAAGTCTGGACCGCTTCTTTGCGATTCTCCAGCATAGCTTCAAATTTTGTTTCATCATCTAGTTCAATCAGCCTGCTGAAATCAGAAGCAAACCTAATGAGCTCAACACCGTAACCGGCCTCCCTTAAATAAGTAGAAGCTTTTTGATAAGGATCAAGGGCTGTATAATTTTTCTCAAATTCACTCAGCAGCTTGGCATATTTTTCCTTTGTTTCATCTGAAGCATTTGCCCAATTATTGAATTCCTTCTCAAAATCCTGTTTTTTCCCAATGGCATTCAGCCTTTTCAAACCTTTATTTGCACCGATCCATTTTTTCCATGAGTTTGCCACACCGGCAGTTTTGGAAGCATATTGGATGCGTACCAGGCGGTCCTGATCCACATACTTTTTAAAAATATTCAGGCGTTCGGTACGAATATCTATGATCACAGGGTTAACCGTATTAACAGTCATATCCACTCCGTAAGAAGGTATATATTCTTCGGTTCTGCCCGGGTATCCGAACACAAAGGTAAAATCACCTTCGTTGGCTCCTTTGAGTGAAATCGGAATATGATATTTGGGTTTGTAAGGAACATTTTCTTTTGCGTAATCGGCAGGTTTATTGTCTTTATTGGCATAAATACGAAAAATCGAAAAATCGCCGGTATGCCTCGGCCACATCCAGTTATCGGTATCTCCTCCAAATTTCCCAATGTTTGAGGGCGGTGCGCCAACCAAACGAACATCACGATAAGTTTCTGTAAGAAACATATAATATTGATTTCCGTAATAAAAAGGACGTATGCTGGCTTCGTAACCGCTTTCTTTTTCGGCCTGATCCGTAATATCCTTTATATTTTTACCGATAATTTTATCCCTTTCTTCTTCGGTCATCGACTCGGTCACATTTTTCAAAACAGCATCTGTGACTTCATCAATCCGAATTAAAAAACGGGCGATCATGCCGGGGTTTGGCAGTTCCTCGGATTTATCCATGGCCCAGAAGCCGTTGGTCAGGTAATCGTGCTCGAGGGTGCTGTGCCGCTGAATGCGACTGTAACCGCAATGATGATTTGTAATGAGCAGGCCCTGGTCGGAAATTACTTCGGCTGTGCATCCGCCAATGTGGACAATACCATCTTTTAGGCTGGAATGGTTAATGTCGTAAATATCTTTGGCCGTGATCCGCATTCCAAGATCGATCATTTCGCTTTCATTCAGTTTTTCCAATAATGAGGGAATCCACATGCCCTCTTCTGCTTTCAGGTTCGTTAAACCAACAAAACTGATGATCAGTAATAAAACGAATTTTTTCATAGTTTAAATATTAGGTTATATTTTATAATTAATTTATTCAGTTGCGATGCATGATATCTCTACCTGAACATTAGCCGGAAGTCCAACCACAGCAACAGCTTCACGGGCAGGCGGATTGTCTTTAAAATATCCGGCGTACACTTCGTTGATGGTAGCATAGTTATACATATCCGTCATAAAAATACTGCACTTAACAATATTGCCATAGTCGAAACCAACTTCCTTTAGCAGCATTCCGATATTTTTCATGATCTGCTGTGTTTGTTCCCTGATGCCGCCTTCGACCAATTTGCCGGTAGCAGGAATTATACCAATTTGCCCCGAAACGTATAATGTTCCATTTGAGAAAGTGGCCTGGCTATAAGGGCCGATGGGTTTAGGGGCACTCGAAATATTGACAATCTTTTTCATTTTAAAAATTTTAGTTCTAACAAATTTAAGGTTTTTATGCTTTTGAATGATGCTGGCAAATGATTAGTATATCAAAAGCTTAATTATCACTTTTAGAATCCCGATTACATAGATCAAAGCGGTTTCGGATTGAAAATAGCAGGAATATTTTTGAAATGTGATGAAATAAAGAAATGTAGAAATTATAAATTATCCCTAAAGTCTTTCTTTTTATCCAG
>CAYNTB010000140.1:0-6282 GCA_964399905.1 uncultured Bacteroidales bacterium
ACCTCTTGTTGTGGTCGACCCGACCGACCCCAGGCGGAACGTGGCAGCAGCCCTCTCCCTTGACACCTTCTGCATGTTTATAGACCACTGCCGGGAATTCCTGAAAAGCCCGCAGCTCAGTTTCTTCTTCCCAGCCCGTCTCCTGCCCCTTGAGGACATTAATATTTATTTTGGTATAGTTTATCAGTTGGAGTATTTTTAATGGTTTCAACAAATTCTGCTAATTTTCGAATCATAATTTCCCACATCTTTTTCCCTTTTTCTGCGGTGCCCAAAGTGGCATTTCCCATCACCCCGGAAGATGTTAAGCGCTTTGTATGTACATACCAGCTTACCCCCCTGTCAGAAGTAAAATCCAGGAATTCATTTTCCAAATCGAGCGTGGCATCAACCGCTTTGCTCATGTCAACCAGTTCCGGCCTTATAGCCAATGAAGTACTTGTTTCAATCTCACCAGCATGTATATCATTCTGGGTTTCAATTAAATTGTATAAATCGATATCGCTGGTTTCACCGGTTTCAACACAAACAAATATTTTTGCATCCCGGTTTATCATCTGAGCTGCATATTTTAGGGTAGGTGCATTATCGCCAGGGCCATACAGAATTACGATTTTTTTTATTCCATTATGTGCAAGGCTCATCCCGATATCATAGACGAGTGCCGATAATGAATTATTGGAGACACAAACAGTGCCTTTAAATTCGCTGTGATGATAAGAAACTCCATACGGGATGGGCGGAAGAACAAAAGGTTTGGGATCCTGACAGGCTTCTGCAACTTTTTCGGCCAGATAATTCGCATCGAAAAAGTCTACGTCAAGGCTAAGGTGCGGGCCATGTTGTTCGATGGCACCACATGGTAATATCGCCGTATCAACAATTTTTAGTCGTTCTGCAATTTCCGGCCATTTCAGTGTAGCCCACATATATTCCGGATAATCCTTCTTGTTTTTCATTTTTTATATTATTGAGTTGTTTTATAATAGAAATGGATTGATATCAAGCCATTTATGGTTTTTTCGTTGTACCGCCCCATCGGCATATTGAATTAGAATGTCGAATATTTTTTTTCTGATATGGGCCGGAATGTCTTCCAAATTGCTCCGTTCCTGATCGAATCTGAGTTTTGTGATTTCAGGATGTTGCCTGGCCAACTTAAGGGTGTGTTTTGTTTGATGAATCAGTTTTTTTTCAAGTAACAAATGGTACAACTGAGAAGCATCGCTCCCAATTTGTTTTACCGATTGATTTTCTAATGCTTGCAATCCGATGCTAATCTGATCCTGATCGTATCCACATCTTTGCGGATCTTCATCCAGGGCCTTGATCATGCCGATAATTCTGCGGCATTTCTCACATTTTCCGCATGGATACATTCTGCCGTTAACTTCATGAGCAGCATGGCATGATACCTGATGTTTCTGAAGCTCGGGATATCTTTTTATGAGGATTTTCATAATAAGGAGTTCTGACAAACTTCTTAAAATTGAATACTGCTTGATGTGCCAGCCTTTAGATTTATAGTATCGGCTCAATGCCTGGTCGAAGTATTTGCTTTGATCATAAAGTCCGCAATAATGGCTGATACCTCCCTTGTTTCCTTTCATGGAGGTGTCATATTCGTTGCCAATCAGTACATTTCCAATATGCTTTTTTCGGACAATGGGCAGCACTCCGAATAAGAATACAGAAACCGTCCATAAACGAATGGGGTAAATATCTGCCCGGATGCTCGCATAATTTTCTTTTATGAATGGCAACTGTTTAAGCATCCAGTTAAAGACCCGGTCGCTGTTGCACCAGGGTTTTTCGGTATTAGGTTCGGTTGCTTTAAAATATTTGTGTGAATTAACAGCAGTAAACCAGTGCCTGCCGGCTTCATTGATAAAAACCGGATAAGGTTCACCAATTTCCTTAATCAGGCCGTAAGTGAGCAAACTGTCTTTCCCTCCACTACTGAGTATTGCATATTTATCAATATCAATCTCATTGTTTTCTGGTAGTATGCTAAGGTTATTGTAATTTGTATTTACGAATTGTAAAGTTGCCTGTGTGTATTTGTCTTTTTTTTCAACACTCAATTGATTATAAGGTGCCTTGATAAATTCGTTTTTGATCAGGAGCTTATTGGTGATGATCTCGCGTGAAGTATTCTCGGTCATGTCCCGAATAAAGCGAATGTCAGTTTTATCAAAAAGACCATCAAATTCTATGGTTTCGAAAAAAAGCCCATAATTAAAGGCTATCTGGGCAAGCATCATACTGGCTAAATTTACATCAGCCGCATTTTTTTTATCGAAATATTTGTGATCGTAAGAATAAATTAAATCATAACTACTCTTTTCGCCATTAAAATTTTCAACGCAATATTCAGCTTTAACTTTTTTAGGTTCAAGCAGTATGTTTTTAACAGATAATTTTTTTAAAACAATAAACTTCTCTAAAGAGATCATTTTAATTTCATTTTTAGAAGTTCAACAAGTTCAGTTGCTCCGAATTCAAGCACGTCATAAGCAGGCAGCCCGGTCTCTTCTTCCGTTTTTTTACAAGCTGCGGGAATGTCTTCCACATTCATTTCTTCATGGTTGATAGTAATCGCAATGACTTTTTTACCTGAAATTGTTTCGATGGCATTTATTTGTTCGTTGATGGGGTGGAGCACATATCCCGGAAACCCGTCATATTCTTTACGCATTGGGGCATGTTGAAGAATTACAAAGTCGGGTCTGCCGGCGGCAAGTATTTCGAAACCTCCCGGGTAAGCCGGATTCATTAGGCTCCCTTGCCCTTCAATGATGATTACATCGGGAGACTCATTTTTCCAGGCTTCGTGAACAGCATGTTCAATTTCTCCAGAAACAAAGTCATTGATACAGCTATCCATAATCATCGAATATTTTGCACCCTGCATCCAGGCTGTTTGCCCAGTGCCAATCATTTCAGCTTTCAGGCCGGCTTTGCGAAGTGCATGTACAATAATCCAGGCCGTTGTTCTTTTGCCAATGGCCGAGTCGGTTCCCAGTAAGGCAATCTTTAAACAATCAACTTCTTCAATTTTTCCTGTAAAAAAATGTAACTCGTCTCTGTCGGGTGTGCGTCGGATGTCACGTACACGACAATTATTTTTCATTGCAACGGCCATCAGTTCTTCATTTTTATAAAGAAAATCATGGAGTCCGCTGTCAACATTTAATCCCATTTCTAAAGCTTTAAAAATCGTTGAAAGGGCTTCTTTAGGAAGTCGTCCACCATCCGGTGCCAATCCGATAACGAGAGATTTAACTTCAATGTGGTTGTTCTTTTCAGTCATGGCCGCTTCCAGATTAGGATAAATTGGAATGTCGTAATTTCTTTTATCAAGGACCATTCCTGCATCCTGTCCGGCATAGTTGGAATCGATAACTCCAACAATTTCGTATCGTTCAGTGAATCGAACCAGACCATGGGCGGTTTTTCCATTAGGTGTATTAAATGCCCCATCTGCATAAATGAGTGCTTTCCCGTCGATTGTTTTTTTCATTGTTTAATATCTTCCGGTTAATATTGCGACATATCTGTCGTTTATAAAATTGTTCTTTTCGTGCATCTCGAGAAAAGCGATCAAGCCTGCAGTTGAGGCCGGTAATATTCTATACCCTTCTTTTTTATGCAGAAATGTACTCATGTCTTTCATCTTTTTATCACTGATATGCCTTGCTTCTCCATTGGTTTGCCTAAGGGCATAAAGTGCTTCGTCCCCATCAAAACTGTGCCAGTTGATGAGTGGTTCGTTGATGGGTGTTTCCTTGATCGTTTTTGGATCAATGTCCAGGCAATGGTCCAACCCGGCTTTAAATGAAGTGATAATCGGGTTTTTATGGGCAGATGATCCGGCAATAAAGATTGGTATTTTGGAAGTTCTGCCTCTTTTATAAAGGCTTACAAATCCCCTGTAAACACCTGCGAGCAAAGTTCCATTAGAAACCGGTGCGGCAATATATTTGGGTGCATCTCGTAACTGATCATAAATTTCATAAGCAATTTCTGCATATGCACTTATTTGCAATGGAGTATTTGCACCACCCGGATTGGCATCATACCATTCGTTTTCTGCAGCAAATCTAGTCGATGAATGAACGGCTTCTTCATAAGAACCGGGCAAACGAATAATTTCTGCATTAAAATTTTGCATTTCTTGAATGCGTTGGGTTTGATAGGAGTCAGGTATGAATATTTTACACTCGATACCGACCAGGTAAGCTGCATAGGCCACGGCCACTCCATAATTACCGCAGGTAGCCAGTGAAATGACAGCATAATTTCTTCGAAACGCATCATGAACCTGTGCAAAGGCAATCCGGTCTTTTTGTGTTCCTGAAGGATTTTCGCCTTCGTATTTTATGTATAACTGACGAATATCCACTTCACGCTCCAAATTTCGGGCCCGTTTCAGGGATGTATCTCCAATCTCAATACTTATGATGTCTTCTAAGGATTCGATCCGGTCAACCAATGACATATTAACATCTTTGGCCGATTCGCTCAGACTTTGTATTTCTTTAGTAATCGTTATTTTGGCTGTTTTAACACCATCCAGCAGGTTTGTCATTTTGTGTGTTTTATCATCAGAAAAAACCGGATAAAAGCCTTTCTGACTTAAATCCTGAATTCCATTCAATTTAACAAATTAATCCCTAAGAATCAAATCAAATGTAGGAATTAATGTGAATAAATCGATACTCGAGATTGCGTTGGATCAAGAAATATTGTAAGTTTTTTAAAATAAATTTATTAAAACCCAAGGCAAGCCCCGGTCCATAATTCAGGAGAAAGTTCTATAAATTAAACCGGGCCCTTCTCGTTTGAACCTTCTGGCTGAAGCAGAAGAATAAGAGTCCAGAGCCAACTACGAAAGCGAATAAAGTTTTTATAATCACAGAAAATTTGTTGTTTTCAGGATCAATGCCATTAAATTGAGATAAAAGAATTTTTTCTTTCAAAAAAAGATAAGAAATGAATTAAAATGAACAAAAGCGTTCATTTATAAATGAACGAAGAAATATAATTTGAGGAAGTTATAATTTAGAGTGTTGCTTTCCTGATTTTAACCAGTTTTTCGATCAGGCTTTCAAAAAGGTCGAGATGCAACATATTGGATCCATCCGATTTGGCATTTTCCGGGTCAGGATGGGTTTCGATAAAAATACCGTCAACTCCTGCTGCAACCCCTGCTTTTGCAATGGTCTCAATTAAATCGGGCCTGCCACCTGATACGCCACTTGCCTGGTTTGGCTGCTGTAATGAGTGGGTAATATCCAGGACGACCGGAACATTGTTTTTCTTCATCTCCACAATGCCACGATAGTCAACAACAAGATCCTGGTATCCAAACATCGTTCCTCTTTCGGTTAAAATGATATTATCGTTTCCGGCCTGTTTGACCTTATCCACTGCGAATTTCATAGACTCAGGGGATAAAAACTGTCCTTTTTTTATATTCACTGCTTTTCCGGTATAGGCAGCAGCTGCGAGCAATTCAGTTTGTCGGCATAAGAAAGCAGGGATTTGTAATACATCTACATATTCGGCGGCAACAACCGCTTCTGCTTCCGAGTGGATGTCGGTGAGGGTGGGGATGTTAAACTCAAATCCAATTTTTTCAATGATCTTTAGTGCTTCAATATCGCCAATACCCGTAAATGATTCAATTTTAGAACGGTTGGCTTTTTTATAAGATGCCTTAAAAATCAAAGGAATTTTATATTTGTTCGCAACCTGAACAATTTTTTCGGCAACCAGGAAAGGTACCACTTCGTTTTCAACAACGCAGGGGCCTGCGATCAGAAAAAAATTATTGCCTTTTGTAAATTTTAACAGGGGAATATCCGGTAACATATATTTTGTTTTTATTCAAAGATAGAAAAATTGGAATTCTAAAAAAATACAGGATTAAAATTATCTTACGACCTCAAGCGAATAAGTATGGTGGTCCCTTTATGTACTTCTGATTCCATAATGATGCTTCCCCTGTGTAGTAATACAATTTGTTTCGACAGGCTTAAGCCAATTCCTGTTCCTTCCTCTTTTGTGGTGTAAAATGGGATAAATGCCTGTTCACTCGATTTGGTATCCAATCCGCACCCATTATCTGTAATTTTAATTACAGTTAGCCCGTCAGCATCTTGATAAACCTCAGTTTGAATAACCGGAGTAACATCCTGATCAGAAAGGCCGGCTTTCTTTTTCTTATCCTGATTAAACGATTCAAATGCATTTTTGTAAATATTGATCAATACCTGC
>CAYNTB010000141.1:0-3796 GCA_964399905.1 uncultured Bacteroidales bacterium
AGCTGATGCACCAATATGCAGAGGAGCAGGCTTTCGAAAAAGCACAGCTTATTAATCCGACAGTTTTAAGTGCTTTTTTTGATAAATCGACGGTGAACGAATTTTCGGGTATGTCGACTGCCTTGCACAAATTATTTTCAATGATTTCAATTTGAGCTCCGGCAGCTTCAGCTTCGCGCTTCATTATTGCGGTCATTTCACTCGCAAGTTTGGCAGCTTTTTCGTGATTTAAGCTTCTGCATTCGGCTTTAAATACAACTTTGTCGGGTACCCCATTGCGCACGATTCCTCCATCGATAATGCCAACATTGGCCGTGGTTTCATGGTCGAGCCTTCCCAGTTTCAAGGCCACAATAGCCTTTGATGCAGCTACAATTGCGTTGATGCCCTTTTCAGGTTCCATGCCTGCATGGGCCGATTTCCCTTTTATGGTTACATCAAAGGTGAAATAAGAAGGGCCGCCAATAATGATGGTATCAAGCGTATCATTGTCAAGCAAGAAACCTCTTTTTGCCGTTAGCAGCGAGTAATCAAGGTTTTTAACGCCGAACAATCCGATTTCTTCCTCACGCGAAATTGCAATTTCGATGGGCGGATGGATTTCTGCAATTCGCAATGCTTCAAGCATTTCCGCAATTCCGGCCTTATCATCGGCGGCCAAAATTGTATCGCCACTTGATCTGATCACGCCATCTTTTAATACAGGTTTAATCCCAACACCCGGTTTAACCGTATCGGCATGACAGGACAATAAAATCGGGCTTTTACCTTCGCAGCCTTTGGCCGGTAATTTTGCGATCAGATTACCATAACTATCCTGTTTGGTTTTGGCTCCCAATTTCTGATACTCCTTTTCAAGATAATTGATAAAATTGGCTTCATTCCCTGATTCACTATCAATTTGAACCATTTCCATGAATTGTTTAATCATTCTTTCAGACATTGTTTTATCTCCTGTAATTAAAAATTTAAATTATTTTGCTTTGTTATAAAGCTTTTCTGTTTGCGGTATTCCCTGTTTCATCCATTCCGGGGCTTCTTTCCCTTTCAGGTAATGGTCGAAATATTGTTTCATCCTGATCTGAAAATCGATCTGGTTGTTTTTATTTGCCAGATGGTGGTTTTCATCAGGGTAGGAGAGCAAAATGACATTTTTACCCAATCGACGGGCAGCATTGTAAAATTCGAGCCCCTGGTTCCAGTCAACGGCTCCGTCAACAGTTCCATGAAGTATCATAAATGGCGTTGAAATACCCGGGGCATTTTGAACCGGTGATTGATCAATATAATTTTGAAAATCATCGAACATTCCTTTTCCCATTCGTACCTGTCCCAATTCAAAAATTCCCTGGTTGTTGGTTCCTGTATTCTTGTAAAGAATATTATACATACTGGTAAGGTTTGTTACAGGAGCTCCGGTTACTGTACATGCAAACATATCTGTTTGGGTCAAGATAAATGACGATTGGTATCCGCCCCAGCTATGCCCCTGCATCCCGATGTGAGCCGGGTCAGCGTATCCAAGTTCAATCACTTTTTTAACAGCAGAAGTTACACAATCGAGTGCGCTCCAACCTGGTTTCCCTTCAAAATATTTAATGTCAGGCATCAACACCAGATATCCGTCGCTGGCATATTCCGACATATGTGGCCGATCATCGTAGGTCGGCATCGAATAGCGGTGGTGCTGATTCGAAACCTTTTCATAGAAATAAACCAGCATCGGATATTTTTTGCCTGCTTCGTAATTGGCCGGAAGTGTGAGGGTTGCCTGCAATCGATCGCCTTCTTTATTGTTAAAGTCAATGAGCTTCCTGCTTCCCCATTGATATTCTGCCTGTTGTGGGTTCGCATCAGTTTGTTTCACAATTTTATTGAATTTCCCATCGGTCGCATAGTAATCGGGGAAATCAACGAAGGTTTCTCGTGTAAATAAGAACATTTCTGCATTTCTGGCTTTACCCAACCTCCCGAAATTATAATCATCAAATATCAGTTCCTGTGGGGCTTTGCCATCCTTTAGTTTATAATAACCTGATTTCTTGGTCCATTCGCCATAGGCCGAAAGATAATTGTTTTCTGAAAGATCAATACAGGGTTCGTCATTAATGGTGGTTCCGAAATTTCCGCTTAGGTTATAGCCTCCGCTTCCATCCAGTGCCACCGACCATAAATCATATAAATGATTCAGAAAAACCGATTTCCCATCTTTTGACCAGCCAGCAATGCCATATGAGGGATTTTCAAAAGGATGGTCCTCGTTAATGTTAATAAAACTTACCTCTACTGCCGCTGAAATATTATTCAGCTTCTGATGCATAATGTCATAAGCATAAAATTCTCCTTCTTTAAAAAACAAAAAATAAGTTCCTTGAGGCGACAGGCCCATACTTCGCCCAACATGTTTCTCAATCAGTTTTTTAGTTCCGGATTTAGTATCGAGCAAATAGTAATCAGAAAATCCTCCGCCCCAGCTAATATCAGAAATATAAGGTTTTGGATCACCACCAATCGCCTGATCGAGGTTTCTGTTATAAGATACATTTCGCAGATCATCGGAAGTCATTTGTGTGAAACTTAAATTGTCCAAATGGAGTATTCCGGAATAGGTCATGTTGTTTATTCTGCCGGCCCTTCTCATTTGCACAGATTGGATGATTTCATCATCCCAATGCCAAACATCCACATTTGCAATGGTGTCCTTGCTAAGTTTTTCCTTTTTTTCCTGTTCTTTAATATTGATGACCATCCGGTGATTATCGAAACTAAAAAGCAATTCACTTTTTTCACTTAATACATAGTCTTTTGGGAAGTTAGGATCTGTTGATGGATTATAGATTTTTTGGACCGGCGCAGATGTATTGAGTCCGGTAAAAACCACTAAACTATTTATTCGTTGTTGAACCGTATCCGGTAAATTTCCTTTAAGTACTGCAATTGCATTACCTTTCATCCCCCATTCGCTTCTGTATAGCATTTCATCATCCCAGCATAATTGGCTGTAAGAAGCAGAATCCGTATCAAGCGGGTTTATAATGCCTTTCACTAGATCAAGCAGATAAACTCCATTTCCTGCCTTACTATCTGCATCAATCAAATATGCGAGCAGAGAGCCCTGTTTGTTAAATTTGAATTCGCTTACATTGCCGAGATTTAAGATATGGTCTTTTTTGAGATTTTTAATTAATAGGTCAGAACCCTCAATTTCCTTATTGTTGCTTTCTTTTTTAACATATAAATATTGGCTTGATGGAGAAAATCCGATGCTTTTTATTTTGTCCCATTCCATCTTTTTGCCGGTTTCAAGATTTAGTAAAACACCTTTGGTATAAACAGCTTTTTTATTCTTTTTAAGTTGTTCACTTTCTTTTTTTGTCAGATTTTTTTCATAGGCCACCCATTTCGAATCGAATGAAAACTGTGGATTGCTGCAATATGGGTCCGTAAAAATTTGTCCGGTTTCAACATTTTTAATGTATAAAGTATCATCACCATCATTGGGTCTGTATCCATAAGATATCCAAGCGCCATTATCTGAAATAGCGGTCGAAACAATACGGTTCCATTTAGGATAATCTTTGACAGAGAGTATTTTTTTTGTTTCCTGGGCGTTTGCACCTAAAACGATAGTTAACGTAATAAATATTAACAACAGGTTTTTTAGACTTGATCTCATGATAAAAAGGGTTTGGTTTATTTAGTGGTAAATTTAAAGATAGATTAATAAAAGAAAGATGATCACGAATTAAAAGCTTCAGTGGAATTCCCTCTTGTCATAGAAAAGAAAATAGGAATC
>CAYNTB010000141.1:3815-6260 GCA_964399905.1 uncultured Bacteroidales bacterium
GATTGGTCGATAATTTTATCTGTCTTTGCTTTTTATATATCAGAAAAGGATGGATTCCAGCACATTCTCGGTTGATTCTTCATCACATTTCTTACGTCAGGTTCAAACCCATTTGTTCATGCAGATAAATGAAATTTCATGGATTGAACACATGGGGTTAACGAATGCATCAATTAAATACAGTGATGCATAGATATAAAACTTACTTGATTTTGTGCCTGTTAATTAAAACCTGTTCAATATCAGTTAATTCAATCCCCTTGGTTTTTAATAAAATTAAAAAGTGATACAAGAGGTCTGCTGCCTCATTTTTAAACAGTTCATTATTATTATCGATTGCTTCAATCACAAGTTCCACAGCTTCTTCACCCACTTTTTGTGCGACCTTGTTAATTCCTTTTTTAAATAATTGATTTGTATAGGATGTTTTTGAGTCCGAATCAATGCGTTTGTTTATAATTTGTTCCAACTGATATAGAAAACGATCCGGTTCCTGTTGATGAAAACATGAAATATGACCGGTGTGACAGGTAGGACCGGCTGGTGTAGCCTTAATCAAAAGGGTATCATTGTCACAGTCGGATTGGATGCTTTTTACCCAAAGAAAATTACCTGAGGTTTCACCTTTTGTCCACAAGCGCTTTTTACTCCTGCTGTAAAAACAAACTTTGCCTGTTTTCTCAGTTTGTATCATCGATTCTTTATTCATATATCCCAGCATCAAGACTTCAAGCGTTGAATTGTCCTGGATGATAGCGGGAACGAGTCCTTCATTTTTATTAAAATTGATATTCAGTTTATTTGTCATGCCAATAATTTTAATGTGATTAAACAAATTCGGTTTTTTTAGGGATTTGTTGATTTAATGTTTTTATCTGATAGGTATTTCTTGTGCTTTCAAATATTGTTTCAGTGATGGAACACGGATTTCCCCAAAATGAAAAATGCTTGCTGCCAGAGCAGCTCCGGCCCGGCTTTGCTTAAAAATTTCGCTGAAATGCCTGTTTTCTCCGGCACCACCTGAGGCAATTACCGGAATGTTGACTGACTCACTAAGCCGTCGTGTAAGATCTATGGCGAAACCCGATTTGCAGCCATCATGATCCATAGAGGTCAGGAGGATCTCACCGGCACCCCTTTGCTCGGCTTCTATGGCCCAACTGATCGTTTCGAGTTGTGTTGGAGTGCGGCCCCCGTTAATATGTACAATGTTTCTGTCTCCTAATAAACGTGAATCAATGGCGAGCACCACACATTGGCTTCCGAACTGATTGGCTATTTCGGTGATGAGAGCTGGTCGTTTAACTGCTGATGTATTGATACTAACCTTATCAGCCCCGGCTTTAATAAGTGCCGAAACATCCTCCAGGGAATTGATTCCGCCACCAACGGTAAATGGAATGTTGATTTCGGCAGCAATTTTTTCGACCAGTTTTATAAGGGTTTTTCTTTTTTCTATGGTTGCGGTGATATCTAAAAAAACCAACTCATCAATCCCCTGCTGTGCATAACTTTTGGCCAGTTCAACAGGGTCGCCGGCATCCGTGATGTTTACAAAATTTATTCCCTTAACGGTTCTGCCATCCTGGATGTCGAGGCAGGAAATGATTCTTTTTTTTAACATAGTTCAGCAAGTTGGATTAGATTGATTTTTTGTTCGTAAATAGCTTTGCCGATAATAACGGCCTCGCAACCAATGTTTTCAAGTTTTTTTATTTCAGCGATACTGGTGCATCCGCCACTGGCAATTAAGTTCAAGCTGGTTTTTTGAATGATCTCTGAATAAAGTTCTATGGATGGCCCTAGCAGCATTCCGTCTTTTGAAATGTCTGTGCAGATCACCTGCCTGATGCCAGTTTTTTCATAATTCCCTAAAAATTCAATAATATCAATATCAGTATGATTTTGCCATCCATTTGTGGCAATTTTCCGATCCAGAACATCCGCTCCTAAAATGATTCTTTCAGGTCCGTAAAGATTCAGAATTGACAGAAAAAGCTCAGGCTGAATGGCCGCCATACTTCCAGCCGTAATTTGATGTGCTCCACTATTAAAAGCTGTTTCAGCATCCGACAGATTCTTGATCCCGCCCCCAAAATCAATTTTTAGACGGGTATGGGTGGCTATTTTTTCCAGAATTTTATAGTTGACAATTTGCTTCGATTTTGCCCCGTCCAGGTCAACAAGGTGCAGGTATTTAAACCCATTGTCCTGAAAGAAAAGTGCCATTTCGAGCGGGTCCCCATAAATTTTTTGGGTGTCATAATCACCTTTGGTCAGCCTGACACACTTGCCGTTAATAATATCGATGGCTGGTATGATCCTCATAATGCTAAAAAGTTTTTAAGTATTTGTTCTCCTATGGATGCAGATTTTTCGGGATGAAACTGGGTCGCATAAAAATTCTTCCTTTGCATGGCAGAACTGAACGGCAGAATATAGCTT
>CAYNTB010000142.1:0-6253 GCA_964399905.1 uncultured Bacteroidales bacterium
AAAACGGTTCATTTAATCCTGGTTTTATTTTCCATTCGAAAATAAAGTTTGCTCCTGATCCACCTTCTCTGTCAATTTGATTAATTATAATTTCAACCGTTTCCATTGGATCAATAAAAATTGGCTTGTCAAAATATGTCCTGATAAGTGCTCCTTTGGTATTATAATATTCAGCTTTTTGGATAAAAATTGTATCAAACCTATTCGTATTTCTCATACTTATCGTTGCGGTTAAATTGTGAGTCCTGTGTTCGGTCATACTATATATTTGGGAATAAACAGACAGATAAGTTGTACCTGATTCAAGAGAATCACTTAGGCTGTAGTTAATAGATCTTTTTTCCCAATTTTCAGGATTGACAGAAGAAACTACTTTTTTTTGGCCGCAGGAATATAGTATTAAGCCGACAACCAATAGTGATAATATATGTTTCATAGAATAAAAGTATTATCGTTGGTTCATATTGTTAATACCCCGCAGCTTGTCCGTCTTTTCTCGATTCAGAGGCACCGAAATAAACCTTGTTTTTGGCATCCCACATAATGGCCTGGTAACCGCCATAGCTGCCCAGATCCCATTGGATTTTATGACCTTTCATAATTAATTTTTGTAGTTCTTCCCATCTGATTCCACTCTCTAAATAAAGAGTTCCACCATCGGTCATTACTGTTCCGGTGGGTTGTGATGAACCTCCGTGCCTGATACGCGGTGCATCACCGGCTTCCTGCAGGTTCATTCCAAAATCAATCAGGTTAATCACAATTTGTGCATGCCCCTGTGGTTGCATCGAGCCACCCATCAAACCAAAACTGATAAAGGGTTTTCCATCCTTTGTAATAAAAGCAGGAATAATGGTATGGAAGGGTCGTTTGCCGGGCTCATATACATTCGCATGGCCTTCTTCAAGTGCAAATAATTCGCCACGGTCCTGCAAAATAAATCCGAGTCCGGGAGGGCACATACCTGAGCCCATGCCCTGATAATTACTTTGGATCAGTGAAACCATGTTCCCAAATTGATCGGCAACGGTCATATAAATGGTATTTCCTTTCTCAATTTCGCCCGGATCGTAAGATCTGGCTGCCCTGTCAAGGTCAATTAAGGCTGCCCTTTTTTTTGCATATTCTTTGGTGATCAGTTGTTCGATCGGAATATCGTTAAAATCAGGGTCGGCATAATATTTTGCACGGTCTTCGAAAGCCAGTTTTTTGGCTTCGGTAAAGAGGTGAATATATTCGGCTGTTCCAAATCCCAATGATTTTACATCAAAATTTTCCATGATCTGCAATTGTTGCAAAGCAGCAGTTCCCTGACCATTTGGGGGAAGTTCCCATACATCATAGCCACGGTAATTGATTGAAAGTGGCTCCACCCATTCCGAGTAATGTGAAGCCAGATCTTCGTAGGATAAAAAGCCACCTTGCTCTTTCATAAATTTAGAAATTGTTTTTGCGATGCTGCCTTTATAAAATTCATCGCGGCCTTTTTTGGCAATCATGTCGAGGGTATTGGCCAAAGCTGGGTTCTTAAAAACCTCTCCTTTTTGGGGAGCTTTTCCGTTGGGCATATAAACATCGGCCACATTTGGAAATCGTTTTAAATTGCGGGTACCTCTATCCCAGTAAAAAGCAATGAGTTCGGATACCGGAAAACCATCTTTTGCATAATTGATGGCCGGTTGCAAAATTTCCTGCATTTGCATGCTTCCAAATTTTTTATGCATCTCAAACCATCCATCCACACAGCCCGGAACAGAAACAGGCAAAGGGCCATATGCAGGGATATCAGTATAGCCATTATCTTTAAAATATTGCAGGGTCAATGATTTTGGAGATCGTCCGCTGGCATTTAAACCATAAAGTTTTTGGTCTCTGGCCGACCAGATAATGGCAAACAAATCGCCACCAATTCCATTACTTACAGGTTCAACCAAACCCAAAACAGCATTGGCTGCTATGGCAGCATCGATGGCATTGCCACCCTTTTTCAGAATATCAAGCGCAACTTGGGTTGCCAATGGTTGGCTTGTGGCTGCCATTCCATGTTGGGCGATAATTTCGGATCGGGTAGCGAAATCGTGACCTGTAATTCGATCCTGCGCAAAAGCAAATATCGAAAAGGCCATCGTTAAAGTAAATATGAGTGTTTTTTTCATGCTATAATAATTTTAAATTTTATTGTTTATTAAATAAATCAATCATGTTTCTGCTCATGGCAGCGACACCTGTTGTAAAGGTTGGTTCAAAATCGGGGAAAAATGCCGAATTATGCAATCCGGGAACCGGATCTCCATTTTCTTTGCAATCTTTTAAAAATTGAGGATTAACACTTCCTAACCAAAAAAGAGCAATCGGAATTTTTTCAGGTGTTCGCCCGTATTTGCCAAAATCTTCGCCTACCGTAGCCGGATTTACCTGATATACTTTTTCTTTGCCAAGAATTTGTTGCATTGATTTTACGCTGTTCAGGACCAGTTCGGGATTATTGGCAACCGGAGGGGTGAATTCTTCCTTGATGGTAACTTTTGGTAATTTATCTTCGGGAACACCTGCCGACAAAGCAATGCCTTTTGGAATTCTGTTCACGGCCTCACAAATTTTAGCATACACTTCATCGGTGAAAAAGCGCACGGTGAGTTGCATTTTAACCTCATCCGGAATAATATTGTGTTTGGTGCCGGCATGGATCGAGCCTACCGTTATTACAGCCGGATCAAAGGGATTGATTTCCCGGCTGACCACTGTTTGCAATGCCAGAATCGTCCGGGCAGCCAAAACAACAGGATCAATGGTTGTATGAGGAAGTGCACCATGTCCGCCAATTCCATAAATAGTCATATCTACAGAATTTACACCGGCAAATATTGGTCCCGGGAAATAGCCAATATCCCCTGCGGGCAAATCGGCACTTACATGATATGCAAATGCATAATCCGGGCTTGGAAATTTACTGAACAAACCGTCTTGGATCATGGCCATACTTCCAAGACTACCTTCCTCGGCAGGTTGTGCAATGGCTAAAATAGTTCCGCTCCATGTATCCTTCAATTCAACCAAAGTTGTCAATATGCCCAGCCAGGTGGTCATATGTGCATCATGACCGCAGGCATGCATGACCGGCGATTCAACGCCTTCAGCATTTTTCATTATAACAGTACTTGCGAAGGGCAGTCCCGTATTTTCCTGGATAGGGAGCGCATCCATATCGGTTCGCAGCATTAATACTTTTCCGTCACCGTTTTTAAATACACCTACTACACCATTTCCGCCTACACCGCTGGTAACTTCGAATCCAATTTGTTTGAGTTGATGGGCCATTTTTTCGGCCGTTTTAAATTCCATTAACGAAAGTTCAGGATTTTGGTGCAAATCAATATAAAGATCTTTTTTTGCGCTTAGCTGATTTTCAGCAACTTTGTAAATCCGTTTGTTTAACTCATCCGAATTGATGGGGTTTTGTGCGGCAAGTTGTATCGAAAACAGGAATAAAAATGTAATTGTAAGGTATCGTTTCATGTTCTTTTGTTAAAATTAAAGATGCAAATAATTGAATGCTAAGATAGCAAGATTTTAAATGAGGTCAGTGGTCGTAACCCACAAATCGACAAGCAGAAGATTTCATTCTATCTATCTGTTGGTTGAATCGTGTATTGCATTGTTACAAATCGCAATTTTATTAATTTAGCCATTGGATAAATATGCAAGCTTGATAAAACCGGAAACCATACAGGAAATATTCGAAACCGTCAAAATTGATGAAGTGGTTGGGGATTTCGTTTCGTTGAAAAGAAGAGGCGTAAACCTGATCGGACTCTGCCCATTTCATAATGAAAAAACTCCCTCATTTACAGTGTCGCCGGCCAAAGGAATCTATAAATGCTTCGGTTGCGGGAAAGGTGGAAATTCGGTAAATTTTATCATGGAACACGAACATTATACCTATCCGGAGGCCTTAAAATTTTTGGCCAAAAGGTATCATATCGAAATTGAGGAAGAAGAACAAACCCCCGAACAAATAGAACATCAAGGCGAACTGGAAAGCCTTTATCATGTTTCAGCCTATGCACAAAAATATTTTTCGGAAATCTTATTTAATGCGGAAGAAGGAAAAGCAGTTGGACTTTCTTACTTTTTTGAACGCGGGTTTTCTGAAGAAACCATTCAAAAGTTCCAATTGGGATATAACCCGGATCAGTTTGACGAATTTTCGAAAAATGCACTTAAGGAAGGATATAAAAGGGCTCAGTTGGTTAAAACCGGTTTAAGCATTGAAAGAGACCAGCATTTAATTGATCGGTTCAAAGGTAGAATTATATTCCCGATACATTCGCTCACGGGCAGGGTGATTGGTTTTGGCGGCCGGATACTGAGCAGCGAAAAAAGTAAGGCCAAGTATATCAATTCGCCCGAATCGGATATTTATAATAAAAGCAAAGTCCTATATGGTATTTTTTATGCACGAAATGCCATATTAAAAGAAGATAATTGCTATTTGGTTGAAGGATATACCGATGTAATCTCAATGCATCAGGCGGGCATCGAAAATGTGGTAGCTTCATCAGGTACTTCACTTACCACTGATCAAATAAAACTAATCAAACGTTTTACTCCGAATATTTGCATTTTGTATGATGGGGATCCTGCCGGTCTTAAAGCTTCATTTCGGGGAATTGACATGATTCTGGAAGCGGGGATGAACGTTAAAATAGTGCTTTTCCCGGAAGGAGAAGACCCGGATTCATATGCAAGATCGCATCCGGCAGGGGAAGTGAAAAGTTTTATATCGGAACAGGCTGCTGATTTTATTTCTTTTAAAACAAATTTATTGGTTAAAGAGGCGGCAAAAGATCCCATTAAAAAAGCCGGACTCATTAAAGAAATTGTTCAAACCATTGCCCTTATTCCGGATGGAATTTACCGTTCGGTTTACATTAAGGAATGTAGTTCAATCATGGATATTGCCGAACAAACCTTGATGAACGAGATGAATAAATTGCTTCGCAAACAATTCATCGATAAAAACAAAAATCAGCAAGTTGAAGAATTACCAGAAATTGAAATAAGTGGGAGGGATGAAAGTAAAAAGGACGAAGAACATCACACTTTGGTCAACGAACGTGAGATTATCAGAATGCTTCTTACTTACGCCGATCAGGAGATCATATTTGAAGATGAAGATGAAAACGGGTACAAAATTGAGGTGCCTGTAAAAATTGTCGAATATGTCGTCCATGATTTAAAGTCAGACGAAATAAGTATGCATGATAAGCTTTTGCAGCAGATATTCGACGAATATGAACATGCACTTGAAAAGGGGAATATACTGGCAAGTGATTATTTTGTCCAGCATCCCGATGCTCAAATTTCTAAACTGGCCATTGATTTGATGTCATCTCCTTATGAGCTAAGTGAAAACTGGTTGAAGAAAAAAATAGTTGTAAAAAGCGAAAGCGATAACCTGAAAAAACTGGTTACATCCTGTGTTTTGTCGTTTAAGGCCAAAAAAGTTGATCAGATGATTTTGGAGAATCAAAAAGAAATGAGTCGAATTTCTGATCCGGAAGAACATTTATTAAGGCAGCAAAAGCATATTTCGTTAAAAGCGATTAGTGTAGAAATCAATAAACAATTGAGCCGCATTATTACCAAATAAAATTTGAATTAAAAAACACAACGGGAATCCATTCTCGCCGAATGAATTCCCGCTCACTTTCCTTCTGCCGTAGCTTCCGGTCCGCGCCAAGTTACTGTTATTCTGACTGGCTTTTTTCGTTCTTCCCCTTAGGGTTTCCCTTTTTGCCCGGTTCCGGATTGCTTTCCTTTCGGTTTGCGTCTCCTTCACCCGTTCTTTGAAACTTGCTTTTTTCCGGTTTCCCTTGCGGTTCTCCTTCTTTTAAGTACGAACGTAATCTCTTTTCCTTGCGGATGTTAATTAGTTCTTCGTTTCCCGAGCGGCCTTTTATCCCTCGCTTGGTATTTCAAATATACAATTCCGAAGAAAGTGAGATCAAGTATTTTTTAAGGATATTATCAACAACTCATTAACAGTGGTTATTAACAATTGTTGATAAGCATTGGTGGTTAATTTTACCACATTGGTTTCGAATTATTATTTTTCATCTGCTATCTTTGTAAAAATCAAATGGATGAAATATGGCAACAAAAATTAAAGAGCTTGAATTTAAAAGATTATTGGAACTACTTAATAAATATGATGCGGAATCAGTATATGAGGAGGTTAACATCCTGCCCA
>CAYNTB010000143.1:0-6227 GCA_964399905.1 uncultured Bacteroidales bacterium
CAGGAAAAAAATACCGAGGGCACCAAGTATGGTTTGACCCGGGTTTCGCATACAGGTTTTTAATAACACCCGGTAAATCTGTATCAAACGATTGTGATAAGAGATGCTTTCAAATTGAATGGGTTTAACCTTTTTCTTTCGTTTAAGAAAGGCATGGGTAATCATCGGAACCAGCAGTAAGGCCACAACAAGTGATACCAGCAGTGTTGAAACAATTGACACGCCTATGTGCTTGCCAAGCAAACTGATGAAGAAATTGGTTGAAAAAATAAATTGAAGAAATACCGTGATCGTTGTCAGGGTCGCCGCAAAAATTGATCGCCAGACTTCTTTGGTGCCTTGCATCACTGCTTTATCGGGATCGATATTTTTTGCTGCCAGCCTGTAAATATTTTCCAGAACAACCACACTGTTATCGAGCAGCATTCCAATTGCCAGTGCCATCCCAAGTAAGGTGAGTGTATTAATGGAGATATCGAAAGCATAGAAAAAATTAAAGGCTGTATAGACCGAGATGGGAATGGCCAGGGCAATAGCCGCAACAAGCCTAATATTTTTTAAGAAAATCCATAAGATGAAAATAGCCAGAACACCTCCTATTACTGCCAAACGAATGATCAGGTCGATGTTATTTTCCATTGTTTCTGCCGAATTATATTGAACCACAAACTCAATATCTTTATCAGCTAAATCGGCATTTAGCTCGTCGATACGCTTTGTTACCTCATTCGCCAAATGAATAATGTTTGCCTGCGAATCGCGGGTCAATTGTATTGTAACCGATTCCTTCCCATTCACACGGCTGTATGAATTTTGTTCCTTAACTCCATAATGAATATCGGCAATGTCTTTAAGTTTAATTGGCCCATTTGGAGAGACAACCAATTCATATAAATCGTTAATATCCGTATATTCGGAAACAACATTCACAAAATATATCTGGTTTTGCTTATTTACTTTCCCTGCGAAAGTTCTGATAAGTTGATTTTGACTGATTGCCGAACGAATGTCGGCAGGGGAGAGCCCATGGCTTTTCAGTACATCTTCTTTCAACCTGATTTCTATTGACTTTTCCCGTCCGCCAAAAACTTCTGCATTTGCGATGCCATCAATGTTTTTTAGCGGATTTAAAATCTCTTTATCCACCAATTGCCTCACACGGTCAATGCCACCTCCTCCGCGCGCCTGAATGTTCATGAACATATTGTTGATTTGTTCGAGGTCAAACTTATACACCTGTACAAAGAATTCTTGCGGTAAGGAGCCCCTTATTTCATCAATTTTTTCGGCCAGTTTGAGGTAAGCAAATTTAATATTGGCTGATGGGAGGTAGGATATGCGAATGCTTCCTTGTTGTTGACCTGCAGTTGATTCAATCCTGTCGACACCTTCCAATGTACCAATGGCACCTTCCAATGGAATGATGACCTGATTCTCCATATAACGCGGATCAACCTCCAATGCACTTCCAACCTGTACAAATAAAAGCGGAAGCTGTGCATTCGGAATGAGTTCAACCTGCAATTGCTTATATGAAAAATATCCCAGCATTGTCAGGCCCGTAAACAGCATGGCAATCAACACTTTTCTTTTAATGATAAAACTCATAAATCTTAGGTCTTTTTGAATGAGTTATTAATTTATAGTTTTTTCTTCATGTGAACTCCCGAATAGCCAGTTTTTGGTACTTTCGAAAACATGATATACACACGGAATAATGATAAGCGTAAGCAGTGTACTGCTGATGAGACCGGCTATAACGGCAATGGCCATCGGCGATCGTAGGGAGGCACTTTCACCAATACCAATTGTAAGCGGAAGAAGGGCCAAAATCGTTGTAATACTGGTCATAATAATTGGCCTGATACGGTTTTCTCCGGCCCTGACAATCGATTCTTTTAATGAATAACCCCTGGCTTTGAACTGATTAATGGCGTCGACCAAAATAATGGAATCATTAACTGCAATCCCGGCCAGCATAATGAGTCCGATAAATGCCATGATATTTAGAGGGTTTCCCAGCAGGAAAAAGGCCCATATAGCACCAACAGCGGCCAATGGTATGGTTAGTAAAATCGTGAATGGATGAATCAGGGATTCGAATTGAGAAGCCATGACCATATACACTAAAATAATGGACAATAAAAGGGCAAAATTCAAATTAGACATGGCATCCTGACGCTTTTGTTCAACTCCGACTATCTGTGTCTGATAACCATCCGGAAGACTGATTCTATCAATCTGATTTTTAACTTTTTGAACCACTTTATCGAAAGATATACTTTGCTCAAAATCAGCCGTAATTTTACCGATACGATTTTGGTTTCTACGTAACAGTTGTTTGGGTGAAGTTGATTCTTTTATAGTTGCTACTTCGTATAGTGGAACCTCGATATTTCCACTTTTAAGTTTGATGGAGTTAAATTCATAGAGACTTATTTCGGGCATTTTAACAGTGATATCACTCATTTCGCCAGCCTTTTCATATTTTCCTGCATTTTTCCCCATTAATAATTCTGTTAATTGAGTCGCAATTCCGTTAGCTGTGAGATTGAATAAGCCAGCCTTATAGCGATCAATCACAACATCAATCTCAGGTGCACCAGCTTCGATTGAGGTTTTTATATTCATAAGTTCCAGAATTTCCGAAAGGCTTTCTTTTATTCTCTCAGAATAGGTTTCCAATTCCTGCAAATCACTTCCTTTCAGCTCAACAATCAATGGCGCCTCATCGGTGCCCAGGGTCGATTGCAATGCGGTTTCATCGCGATGAATTGTAATTTCTGCATCGGGAATGGTACCTACCAATTCGGTCACAGCTGCAATAATCTGATCAGATTCAGCAATTGATTCCTTATTTAATTTGATTTTAATAGATGCCGTATTCTCATTTTGAAATACAGATCGATCATTTGTGATGGAGGTGGAAGGACCAATCTGACTATAAATAATCTCAATTTTCCCATCGAGAATATCGGTAAGCATATTTTCAATGGCCATAATCGTAGTTGATGTTCGTTGCAATTGGGTTCCTTCAGTTAGGACAACATCGAGCGTAAATTCGCTGGTTTCTGTCGTCGGTAAATATTCGCTTCCCACCTTAGGATATATATAAATGGTAGCCGCAACAATGATTAAAGCAAAAAGTATTACCAAATACCTCGAATCCAATAATCTTTCCAGAAAATGTCCGTAACGACCAATTTTAATGGATTCAACTTCTTTGATCGTTTTTTGCTTTCGGTAGGCAAAATTGAAAAGCATTGGGATCACCAAAATTGCAACAAAAAGCGAAGCAAGTAATGAGAAAGCAACCGTCCAGGCCTGATCCTTAAAGAGTGTCCCTGAAACCCCTTGCAGGTAAACAATGGGTAAAAATACAACGATGGTTGTAAGTGTTGATGCTGTAATGGCTCCTCCGACTTCTGCGGTTCCCTGAATAGCTGCCTCCTTGACTGGCATGCCTTGTTCCATATTTCTAAATATATTTTCGACAACCACAATGGCGTTATCCACCAGCATTCCGGCACCAAGGGCCAAGCCTCCGAGGGTCATGATATTCAGGCTTAAGCCATTAAAATACATTAGGTTAAATGTGGCGATGATTGAAATAGGTATGGCAAAGCTAATAATGAGGGTAACCTTTACACGGCGAAGAAAAATGAATAATACGACCACAGCGATCAATACACCGATTAGGGCAGTTTCTTCAACTTCATTGATGGCGTTTTGAATAAATTCACCCTGGTTCTGAACTGTAATAAATTCGTAACCGGGAAGCGCTTTTTTGATTGAGCCTAATGCAGTATTCAGGTTATTGACAGCCGTAACGGTGTTAAAGCCTGTTTCTTTGTAAATCGAAAGGCCAACACATCTTTTACCATTGATCCTGACAATATTTACCGGATCTTTATTAATAAAACTTACCGTCGCAATCTCTTTTAATAAAACCGGAACCTTGGTATCGAGACCCAAACCGGCTTGTTGATTCTGACCCGTTGCAGCTTGCTTATAAGTGATGACCATTTCTTTAAGGTCGTCTATGTTTTGTATTAATCCGGCACCTTTAATAATATACTTTTTGCCCATTTCAACAATAGTACCACCCGAAACATTTCTGTTCATATTCTGTATTTGCTGAACAATGGTATTTGCAGTTAAACCGTAGGCATCCAAAAGGTATGGGGTGGTTTCAATCAGGATTTCTTTTTCTTCGGTGCCGGTAAGGCTCACATCTGCAATCCCTTCGAGCCGTACCAATTCATTCCTGATATAATTTTCGCCAACTTTTCTCAATTCATCCATGTCTGTAATCTCAGGATGCATCATGCCAATAATCATGACGGGGGCTGCATTCGGATCGTGTTGGGTGATTGTAAACTCGTCGATATCTGAATTCTGGCTATAAGTTGTCAGTGCTTTTTGTAGATCAAGAAAAGCTTCGTCCATATCCCTGCCCCAGGCATATTCAACACTTACACGTGCCGAACCAACCATACAAACTGAAGAAACCTGGGTAACCCCTTTTTGCCGAATTGCCTGCGCTTCTATATTTTCAATATACTGTTTTTCAATTTCTTCGGGTGGACGCTCGCCGGCCTTAATTTCAACAAAAATCCGCGGAGCATTCATGTCTGGAAACAAATCAAGGCTTAACTTCCCAAATGAAATATATCCCAGCAAAATAATTGCTATTACAATCATCGAAACGGTTACCGGATACTGAACAGAAAAACGGGTAATTTTTTTCATTTTATATTTTTTATAGCTACAAAAAACACTTTAAATATTGTACGGTAAATGTTTTTTATTTTACAACTTTCACCTTCGAACGATCTCTTAAAGTTTCAAAACCTTTTGTTACGAGACGCTCATTAAAATTAAGCCCTGAAATGATCTGAACCTTACCCGGATTCTCGAGCCCAAAGGTAAGAATACGTTCCTGAGCCAGTCCTTTATCAATAACGTAAACCGTATTGCCCTTTTGCTTTGATAAAATGATGTCTTTTGGAATTACAATGGTATTATGAACAGAAGCCACCACAATTTCGCCTTTGGCAAACATTCCCGGCCTTAATTTAAGCTCACGGTTATCGATGTTAATAACGGCCTTAAATGACCTTGTATCTGCATTAATAGCAGGGGAGACCTGAGTGATTGCAGCTTTTAAGGTATCATCGGGAATGGTGTAATTCATAATCCTGACTGCCTGGTTTTTTTGCACTTCATTTATATTTTTTTCGGCAAGGTTCACTTCCATCAAAAGTTGGCTGTAATCCATAATTTTAACCAGTTGGGTACCACTAATTATAGGAGTGTTTTGCGTAAAATAAGGCAATTCAACAATGATCCCGGCAATGGGTGTTAACACCGACATTTTTCTGGTTTTAATCAATGCATCATCAAAGGCATATTTTGCATTGATGTAATTGATTTCAGCATTTTTGAGTTCGCTGAGCGTTACCCCGCCTTTGTCATAAAGACTTTGTTGTTTGTCGTAAGTTTGTTTGGTGGTTTGTAATTGAAGTTCCAGGGCATTGTTCTTAATACTGTTTTTATACTCCGGGTTCTCAATTCCAATGATCATTTCACCCAATTCAACTTTATCGCCAAGAGCATAAGGTTTATTGGTTTTCGGATTGATCATTAACTGGTATAAGCCGTTAATTTCAGAAATTAAAGTGACTTCCTTAACTGGTTTTACGGATCCTGTGGTCGTGATATATTTTTCAATAGAGGCAGGTTTAATCTCCATAACCGAAACCGGAACCGAAATGTCCTTATTAAGTTCTGTGCTGTTTTCGTTGCAGGAAACAAATAAAATTCCTGAGAGAATGATGATCAATAAACGTTTCATATTTTTAATGTTTGTATGGTTCATTTTTTATTGATTGAGATTGTTTTGTAATTCCTGGGGTACAAAAGAGGTGTTATTCTCAAAATCCCAAAGCGATTGAATTTTCATATTCAGCAACTCCAATTTATAATTAATGAGTGCATTTGCCATTTCCATTTTTTTTGTGGAAAGTTGGTTCTGAAACCTTTGCAGGTCGATACTTGTTAAATCACCATTTTTATAACGTTCCAGGTTTATCTCATATGTTAACTGTGCATTCCGTTCGTTTTGTTTTGCAATTTCGATTTGCATGATTAAATTATTCAGGTTTCGGTAAACCTGCCTGATATTGATGATGATATCATTTTCAAGAGAAGTCTTATCTATTTCC